>JAHKLN010000013.1 GCA_020854755.1 Methanomicrobiaceae archaeon
AAGCCGTGTACGGGAGCGAATTGATTTGAGCGGCGAGAGCCTTCCATTTACAGATTCCGGCTTGATTTTCATATGAAACCCCCTTTCGCCGGGATGCTGCCGATTCCTCCCGGCTCTTTCCCCGCAAGGCGATATCCGGGCAGAAGCCGGTTTCACACTCGCCTTCTGGTTTCATCCGGATGCCGTGAAGGAAGGCTTTCACGGAGTGCCACCGGTCTGCAGAGAGGTATGCAGACTCACTATGGGCTTCATACAGCCAAAGACCACCATCCTGCTCCTGGATGTGACGGGAAGAGGATCGTTATATGTAGATATTGGAGGCTCTCCAGCATCGGCAGCGTGCTTTGATATTTTTAAATCGGGTATGTCCGGCAGGGGCTCGAACGGACAGTCACCGCCCGCCGACACCGCCGCCGCCGAAACCCCCGCCGCCGCCGAAGCCACCGGCACCGCCGACGCCGCCTCTGCCGCCGCCGCCCGGCGGCGCGTAGAAGAGAATCGGCGCAAAGACGATCGGCATCCGGGAGTAGAGCGGCACGCCCGCTTCGGGGATGTTCACATGCAGTTCCTTCATTGCCTGCTCCACCTTATCCCCGACCCCGAGGGCAGTGCCGTAGACCAGCCACTCACCCCAGATCGAGATATCCGCAGGCGAGTACTGCCTCATCAGCGCAAGATCGGAGAGGAAGGCGGCAAAGGCATTCCACTCGAGTTTCTCCTTGTACCGGTCGCCCTTCCACTGCCCAAAAAGGGTCGACGGGAAGAGCGCCGCCACGCCCACCTGCACTGCAGCAAGCGCGGCGAGGACGGTGGCCGGGATCAGCAGGTATGCCGCTCCCGGTGCGTAGATGAGCACCAGCAGAGAGATCGCGGCGGGAATCGCCCCCAGGAATATCAGCGGGAGCACCTTCTCGCGGCCGTTCGTGACGTACTGCCGGGAGATGGTCATATCAACGTTCCGCGTCAGGGCTGCAAGGGTCTGCTGGTAGCGCGATATCTTCCCCTGCATGCCCCGGCTTCGCTTCGCCGTCTCGGCAAGTTCCTGCAGCCTGTCGGAGTCCACGACATGATCCTCGGCGATATTGCGCAGGAACACGAGCACCCGCCGCTCGTAGGCATCGTCGGCGTGATCGTCGAGTATCCGGATCAGCACGCCCTCGCCCTCCGGCTTCTCGGTAATCCGGATCTTCTGCTGCCGGTGCAGGTCAAGCAGCGTGGCATAGAAGCCTTCCCGGTCGAAATCTATCGCGTCGCCCCGGAAGAGGAGGTTCACCTGCCATGGCTTTAAGGACGGGTTCGGGACAAAACTGAGGTGCTGCGGCACGACAAACTGCTTCTCCCTGCCGTAGCGGTGATAGACCAGGAGGAGGATGAACGGCATCAGCAGCACGAGGACCGTTGCAGCGGCGTTCAGGATCGACGCCGCCCCGTAGAGGAGGGAGGTCCGCGTGTACGCAGACTCCGCCCTCCCCCGGACATCATCGACAGAGACCGGGAAGCCCTCGATCTCCTCCACAACACCCCTTGCAAGGAGCATCTCGACATTCAGCGCATCGTCCTGCTCTGCCCTGCCGGTAATGACGATAACGTCCCCGACCTCCTCGACGTTCAGCGTGGGCGGATACGGGTAGACCTCCTCGACGTACCCTGCCGGGACGGTGATCCTGAGGTTGCGGTACGGGACATGCTCGTCCACCAGCCGCAGGTTCAGGTGCGCCCAGTCATCGTCGTACTCGATGGGGGGGCGGATGATAAACCGGTACTCGGCGGTGTAGGTGCCCGCAGGGAAATAGCCGGGGTTGTAGAACCCGACCTCGCTCTCCATCGCGAGATTCCGGATCACCGAGGCGGCATCCTCGGGGGCGGTTCCGACCGTCCGCACCTGCCCCCGATAGTCCCTGACGTAGCCTATTGTTCCGTCAGGGACGTCCATCCCGACGAATTCGATATGGGGGGTGCTGATCGGGTCGAAGACGAGCGGATCCTCCCAGTACCGGAAGAGCATCCGATACCTGCCCGGGGTCTCGATCTGGTAGGTATAGCGCTCAACGAGCGTGCCGTTCTCAAAGAAAGCCGCCTCGTACTCCGCAACCGCGAGATCGCCCTCCAGCAGGGAGGGGAGGGCGGCGGCTCCGGCAAGCGCCAGCACCCCGATCGCGAGGGTGATCGCAAACAGGAGGGCAATCTGCTGTCTTTCGGTGAGAGGCATGGTCCGTTAAAACTCGATCGTCGGAGGTCGTTCTATCTCTTCTTCGAACTCCAGGTAGTTCAGTTTCTGCAGGCCGAGCACACCGGCGACGAGGTTTGAGGGGATGGTGTCGGTCATGATATTGAACTGCTGGGCGATGTTGTTGTAGGTATACCGCTGCCGCCCGATCTCGTCCTCGACGCTCCGAACGGAACCCATCAGGTTCTGCACCGTGCTGGCGGTCTTGAGATCGGGGTAGTTCTCGGCGACGGCGATCAGCCTTCCGAGGATGCTGCGCGACTCCCGTTCCAGCTCGTTCAGGTCGCCCGGCCCGGCGCCGCCGACGCGCGCGCGCATCTCCGTCACCTTTGTGAGCGTCTCTTTCTCAAAGGCGGCATAGCTCCGTACCGCGCCGAGGAGCTGCTCGATCATATCGAGCCGTTTCTTCATCGCAACCTTGACCTGCCCCAGTGTTGCTTCCGCGGAGTTTTTCAGGCTGTAGAACCGGTTGTAAATTCCGACGAAGATCGCGGCGACCGCGATGATCACGATCACGACGACGGCAACGAGAATGAGGGACAGAATGTCTACCATGGTTATCTGATCTAGTATGTGCCGGTTCTGTATATAAGGGATAACATCACCGAAGAGCGGGGGATCTGCATGCAGATGCCTTTCCGCCACCTGTTCATGGCGCGCTGCAGGCCTCCGCCGGATCGATCACCTCTCCCGAGCTCACCATGGCAACGACCTTTCCCGTGCCGTCCCTGAGCAGTGCGTTGCGCCAGAGAATCAGGCTCTCCCCTCCGTCCCTCGTCACTACCGGGATCCGCTCGTATGCAGGCGGTTCGATCTCCCCCTCCATCAGGCGGAGAAAGTTGCTCCGGAGGCGCTCCTGGAGCTGTCCGGGCACAACCACCGAGAACCAGTCCTTCCCCGCGATCTCCTCTTCCGTGTACCCGAGGATCTGGCAGCCCCTGCGGTTTACGAGATCGATGCTGCCGTCCGCATTGATCACCGCGATCATCACGCCGGCAACGTCCAGATAGCTCTGCGCCCGATCGCGCTGGGCGATGAGGAGATCCTCCGCCCGTTTCCGGTCGGTGATATCCTTTGCTATGCAGAGGAGATATCTGGGTTTGCCCTTCTGGTTAACGATGGGAATCCTCTTGACATACAGCACGCGCCCGGCGCCGTCGCCGGTCCGCACCACCGTCTCCCCCCTCTCCGGCCGATCCCCGCCGGCGTCGAAGAACGCCGCCATCTCATCGGGGAAGATATCTTGGGCGCGCCTTCCATAGAGATCCTCTCCCGGGGATCCCAGCAGATCCTCGGCCATACGGTTAAAGAAGATGAACCGGTGATCGTTGAGCTTTTTGACGACGACCATGTCAGGGATATTGTCCACGATCGAATGGAGGAACAGCTTCCACTGCTCTATCCGCTTCGAGGCCTGTTTCCGGTCGGTGATGTCACGGCAGATCACCCGGTACCCGGTACATGTTCCGGATGGATCGACCGTGGGTGTTCCGCTTGCCTCGAGGGTGACGGGGTGGCCGTCCCGGTGGAGCATCACGAACTCGACGAGCGCAAAGGGTGCATACCCGGAGCGCTGCGGTGCAAGGTGCTCCCTGACCCGCTCCGCTTCATCCGCCGCCATAAAGTCCCGGGGAGACCTTCCGATCATATCGTCGGGCGCATACCCGAGCACCTCCCGGCACTTGGGGCTCATGTAGATGAAGACGCCCGCCCCATTCACGTTCCAGATCACGTCGTTGATATTTTCAACGAGGTTGCGGAACATCTGTTCGCTCTCCCGGAGCGCCTCTTCCGCCCGCTTTTCTTCCGTGATCTCCTCGAGGATGATCGTGACGCCCGGCGTCCCGTCGTTGAAGACGGTCGGGATCACCTTCATCCTGAAGAAGAGCTCCTCGCCGCGGCGGAAGAACCTGAGCTCCTCTACGACCTCCGTCCCGCCCAGCGCCTCCCTGATCTTCGCCCAGATGAGGGGGTGGTCAAACGCGGCAAGCGGGGATTTTGCCAGCTCCCTGCCGAGGAGTGCATCGCGATCCGTGTTGAAGAACGCGCATGCGGCATCGTTGATCTGGATGATCCTCTCATCCCGATCAAGCACTGCGACCAGATCCGAAGAGAAGTTGAGCATTGCGGAGATGGGCACTCTCTGGGATATGTAGAAGACCTTGGCCTTCCCGTATGTCTTCATCTCGACCTGCCCCGATATGCGGAGCATATCGAGGTATCGGGAGGCAGTGTTCCTGTTGATCGCAATGGCAGCAGCGATGTCGCTCACCGACATGCCTCTCGGATGCGCCTGAAGGAGTTCGAGGATCCTGGAGAGTTCGTCGGCATAGGATTCCGTGTCTGAGGGGCGTTTCATGCTGGTAAGAAGAGAGTGGGCGCCTGGAATCCTTAATGCTACCGTCATTGATGCACATGACGGTAGCATTATTGCAGCATATAATGCCAGGCAATAAGGAAAATGTTTTTATAAACATCATGCCAACGCAATAGTCCCCAGAGTCCGCCTTGATGATGGGGAAGTCTCATACGATACAGGTTGGCACAGTACCGGGGCCAAAATAGACCAGATCTGTTGTGGCCGTCGGATCATCCACACCCATGTAATGCATGATTCAAGGATCATAGGCACAGCAACACCTCTCCAGCGCACCCCTTTAACTTCCGGGAACCGGGCACCATGCGGGTTGTGTGCGCATCGGGCGGGAGGGCACACCTGTCCGGCAGCATGCACACACCTGCATTGTTACCGCAGATCCGCTCCGGGTGCCACCCATTTTTTCTGTCCTGCAGGATGCGCGATCCTCGATCCGCCCGATCCGGGATCCGGCTGCGCTATCGCGGAAACCCCGGTCATTTGCGCAGATCGTAACCCTGATACGCCGGATGACGAGAACCGACGGAACGGTCAGTGTGATCTGTGTGCAGGGGCATCCCGTGACTCAAGGAAGGAGAGGGGCCGCCCTCCCCTGAGAAGATCAGGGGTGGCAAGCCGTGTACAGGGGCGAATCGAGTTTTGCGGCGTGAGTCGTTTATTTCAGTAACCGGAGTGATTCGCAGGAAACCGCATGAGTCCGGGGCCGCAGGCATACGGCATGCAGATAGATGGGGATGCTCACCACTTATGTTCATATAAAACGCCCATGAAGCCCCCGGAAGGGGCTGCAGGTGCAACGGATGAACATTCCTGACGCTGTACCGATACACACTGTCCTGTTGTCGCAGACTATCCCCGGTACAGTGGACCGCAGGAAGCATCCCAATGGGGGTGGGGACGGGGAGGGGGAGATCCTCCCCGCGAGACCCCTCCCTCCGTTGGAACTGCCCCGGGGACTCATGTCGTTTCATGCGAAATTCCGTGATCCGGCCGGAAGTATCCCGGGTCCGGCCATCCCGGCTCTCCCGCGCCCTCCTTCATCCGTACATGGATCGGTGAGCGATATGCTCATCCAGAGAGTATCCGCAGGGCCGGTCCCTCTTTTCGCCAGGGGGGGGCGCGCGGCACCTGCCTGTCAGGGGGGCAGGAGGAGGGGCGAGTGCAGTACTGACGGGAGATCGTCTCTGCTTCTTACCACCGTCGATGACTCCTCCAGCATCAGGTTCACGCACTCGCGGTGGCCCGCCATCCGAAAATCGGTCCTGAGCACCACCACCCGTTTCCCGAGGGCATAGGCATACCCCATCTCCCACGCCGTGCCCGAGTCGGCGTCAGGACCGTCGCAGATCGCGACGACGATATCGGCGGCATTCAGGGCTTCGACATGCTTTTTAAAGATTCTGTCGTGTTCGGCCTTGTCGCGGCAGCCGCTGTTGTCCCCGACCTCCTGCGGGAGGTATACGTCAAAGAGATGGCGGGTGAGGAGGTCGTGGATGACCAGATTGTACTGCTGTTCCGCCTCTGAGAAGAGGGGTGCTGCGAGATAGACGCGGTAGCGTGCGAACTGCCCTGCGTCGACCGCCCGGATATCAGGGAAGCGCGCCAGAAACGCACCTCTTCCCGGGCGCTTCGCGGTGTCGTAGTAGGTGGCGTTCACCCCGCAGGCGGGCGATGAATCCACCCCTATAATGCAGAGGGGGTCTCCCCGTTCGCTGATGATGCCCCG
>JAHKLN010000046.1 GCA_020854755.1 Methanomicrobiaceae archaeon
ATAAACCTCCCATATCACAAACAGGCTTGATTTTCATAGGAAACGCCTATGAAGCCCCTGGAGGGGACTACAGGCTCAATGGATGAACATTCATGAGCCTGCACCGATACGCAGTATCCTGTTTTCGCAGACTATCCCAGGGGCAGTGGGCCGCAGGAAGCACCCCAGCAGGGGGGATCGGGGAGACCCCCTCCCCGCACGCTGCCTCCCCCGCGAGGATGGCCGGTGGGAAGCCGTGTACGGTAGTGAAAAAAACAAAGTGGTGATGGCCTTCCATTTCAGAAACCTGCCCGATTTTCATCCAAAATGCCGGGCATCGTATGCCAGCAGGGCGCAGGCGCCGTCCGGGACTCAGGCCAGCCTCATACCGCACCGCGCCCTGATGCCGGTCAGGACGGCCAGGGATGCCACCGGGAGCAGACCGGAGAGGGGCGCCGGGATCGGCTCATCGTTCAGGGTATCCGGATCCCGGAAGTCCTCGTCAGGATCCCAGAGTTCGGGCTCTTCCATGCCCCACAGTTCGTCGTCCGGATCCCACGGGTCGTACCCGTCCGGACCCAGGAGATCGTTATTGAGCCGTGCGTTCTCACGGAGCGACCAGACATGGTGGTCGTCGGGGTTGATGGCAAGCGCATCGTCGTAGGATTCGATCGCCTCGCCGTACCGCCCGAGGCGATCGAGGACGTTGCCGCGGGCAACATGCGCCTCGAAGAGATCGGAGTTCTGGGCAAGCGCCCTATCGTAGGATTCGAGGGCTTCGTCATACATGCCCATCGCATAGTACGAATGCCCCTGCTCGAGCCATGCTTCCGCCGTGGCGGGTGATGCCGTGGCTGGAGCGGCGAGGAGACCGAGCAGGAGGAGTCCGGAGAACAGAGGGGTTATGCCTCTGCGGCGCACCGACACCATATAACGGCATTCTCGATTCGGGATGGATTTAAGGTTTCCGAAACGACGTCGGGAGTTGCGATCATGCCCCTTCCTCCGGATGCCCCGGCACCCGGTCTTCGACCCGGACCTTCCCGCCGTATCACTCAACCGGCGGGGTCCGCACCAGATAGAGCCCGAGCCCCTCCCCGACACCCCGCTTCTTCTGCTCGTATCGGCGGAGATCTCCTCCTTATGATCATCCGGGACGCCCGCCCCGTATCTTCTGCCCCGCCCGTCGCACCCTCCCATCTGCAGCCCTCTCGCAGCCGGGCGATCAGCCGGGGATCTCTGCCCTCTCCACCCTCCAGGCCGGGTCGACGAACGATAGTATCTTCGCATTCTCCTGACCCGGGTTCCTGTAGTCTTTCACCATGTCCGCCGGAACAACGCCTGCGCTGCCGGCAGGAACCCGGAGCGTACCGCCCCGGGGTGAGGCGATCACGATCTCCCCGTCGATCACATAGAGCACCTCGGTCAGGCCGATCAGCCGGTTCCGCACGACATGGCCGCCCGGGAGGATCTCGGCGAAGGCGGCGCTGTAGTCGATGGGGATATCCTGCTCCGGCATCAGTACCGGGTTTACCAGGGTGTAGATCAGCGTTCCGGTGCCGTAGTCCCACTCGATCCCTTCCGACGGGCCGCGGACGACGATCGGCCGCCCATCGGCTGCGACGGGCACTGCCGCAAGATCGTCTCCCGATATCTCTATCTCTTCGGTAAACGGCGGCTGAATGACCGAGAGATAGCGGAGTTCGGCATCGCCGGCGGCCGCAATCGACTGGAGCGCACCTTCGGGGAGGAGGGCGAATTCTCCCTCGCCTGCGGTGATCGTCTCGTTGTCGCACTGTATCCGGGCCGTTCCTTCGATCACATAGACCAGCTCGGACGATCCGAGCAGCCGGTGCGGGGGCGTCGCATTCCCGGGCGCGATGACGCCGTAGCCCATGCTGTAGTTCAGCGGGGGAAGGGGGGAGTCTTCCTGGATGATCTCCGCAAATGCTGCCTGGCCGGAAAATATGGGGAAGGGATCCGACGGCGCCAGCAGCGTAAGCCCCGCTCCATCCGGTTCTTCCGGATCGGCGCTCACGCATCCGGCGGCAAGGAGGAGCGGGATGAGAAGGAGCAGGATGAGGTGTTTCATGCTGATTGCTTTGCGGCAGAGGCAAAATCAGTTGTGGAGGATGATTGAGAGACCGGGTTTGAACCGGCAAACTCCTGCGAGAATAGGCCCTGAATACGTTTCCCATCAGGACATTCGGCAACCCGGACCAATTTTATGCCTCCCACCGGCAGCTCGCCAGAGCATTCGACCCCCGAGTCCCTGCATGCCAAAAACCGCTTCCACTCCCGCAGCTACGCCGGGTCGATCGCAAGCGCCTCGCCCATTCCCACGGTTATGCCGCCACCACCGCTCGCCGATCGTTGCCCCTCACCGGTGTCGCACAAAGATATTTGTGCGACATGAAGTGCAGTATTGTGTCGCACAAATGGGATTGTGAGTCGGAGATGTCGCACAACGCCCTCCGGCAGAGCACCGTGCATGGCAGGTCGGGGTTTCGCTGTGCACAGGCGGCTCAGCCGATACGAGAGTGCTCACAACCGATCTCCCTCGGTGATGGCGATCAGGCGCAAAAAGGCGTACATCGTGGCACGCCGCCCGCCGCCTTCCGCAAGGACGGCGATGATATCCTCTTCGCGGAGCTGCTGGAGGATCCGCTCCGCCGCCCTCCTTGGCATCCCCGAGCGCTCGAAAAACTCCGACGAACTGAAGATCGGTGTCCCGAAGATGGCGTCGATCGCAGCGACGGCATACTGCGACCGGGTTACCTCCGGCACCTTCTGCTTCATCTCGTTGTAGAGATCGAGGATCGCCTTTGCTCTCCGGCCGTTCTCTCCCGCCTGCTCTTCGATGGCGCGGAGGAAGAATGCTATCCAGCCGTTCCAGTCCTGCTCACGGGAGATTGCGAGCAGGCGCTCGTAATACTCCGGCCGGTGGCGCTCCAGATAGGCGCTGATATAAAACATCGGGCTGCTGATCAGCCCCTTCTCGTACAGGAACAGCGGGACGAACATCCTCCCGATACGCCCGTTGCCGTCACAGAATGGATGGATGAGCTCGAACTGCGCTTTAAGGACGGAGAGCTGGACAAGCATGTCCTTCTCCTCCCGCTGCAGGTACGCCGCCCAGTCCTCGAGCGCCCCGAACACATG
Organism: Methanomicrobiaceae archaeon; assembly: GCA_020854755.1. Classification (GTDB taxonomy): domain Archaea; phylum Halobacteriota; class Methanomicrobia; order Methanomicrobiales; family Methanoculleaceae; genus JAHKLN01. Next base: position 3,142 of record JAHKLN010000046.1, read on the forward strand.
CTCCGGCGCCGGGGGGACATAGATCGCATGCTCGATGTTTGCATCCCGCCCGATGAAGTTCTGGATCTCACGGATGCATCCCGGCTGCCGGTCCATCCCCCGGCTGTCGGTCAGGAGGATCCGGTGGAGGTCGCAGATCAGGGCAATGTCCAGCCGCCGGGTCTTGAGGGCTTCCACCGCGGCGGACAACGCCTCCCGGTAGTTGATGATCTCCTGTATATCGGCAGCGGTTGTATCGCTGATCGCCTCCCTCGGGTTCGCCTCGAACCGCAGGACATCCTCAAGCGACGCCTGCGTCCCCTCGATCCGTGACGACAGCACCGCCTCCTGCGTCAGGAGCGGGGAGAGCAGCAGCCCGGGGTTCGGGATCGCCTGGAGAATCCCGTCGTACCGGGCGAGAGCACGGTTCGCCGAGGCTATCCTTGCTATGTGGCCCTCCCAGTCGATGCCCTCCGGGGGCAGGGGTTCTGGCACGTAGGGTACATTGGTCACCCCATCATCTCCTTCAGCCCGCCGCATCTCTTCAGCACATCATCTCCGGTCGGCGCAGGCACGCAGAGGATACGGCGCAGCAGCGTGAACGGCAGGATGATGCCGGAGTATTTCGAGCGCCCAAAACCATCGCGCAGGAGATCATCCCAAACATTCCGCATACCATTGGCGATGTGCTGAAAATTCTCCATATAACTAACCAATGGTAAGAAAGAGTAATAAACATAGATTATTTGCGATTGAAACCCTCACGGTCTTTTACGTGCCGCAAGACAGCCCCTGCAATCGCCAGGAGACACGATGTATGCCATGCAGAAAAATGAACTTCTTTTCCGATGCCGGCACCGTCGATCCGGGTTGATCTGCCCAGAAACCCGGGTACGGCTGCAGGGCATGTTATGGCCTGGTATTCTGGCGGCGAATGCGCAGGAGAAGAGTGAATATGCGAGAGACCGGATTTGAACCGGTGAACTCCTACGAGACTGGGCCCTGAACCCAGCGCCTTTGACCTGGCTTGGCAACTCTCGCACTTACTATTATTGGTCGCCGGACAAAATAAAGATGATTATTTTTCAGGCAGCGCTCCCGGAGCTCCCGGACGCACCGCTGCGGGTAAACTGCTGCATCTCCTTCTCCCGAAGCTCGTTTCTCCTGATCTTGCCCGAGATCGTCTTCGGGAGCGACTCCACGAACTCGATGGCGCGGGGATACTTGTAGGGGGCGGTCACCTGCTTCACATGCCGCTGGATGTCCCTGACCAGCGATTCCGACGGGTTGTAGCCCGGTTTTAAGACGATGAAGGCCTTCACGATGAGCCCGCGGATCACGTCGGGAGCACCGACCACCGCCACCTCCTGCACCGCGGGATGCTCCATGATCGCACTCTCGACCTCGAACGGGCCGATGCGGTAGCCGGAGGACTTGATCACGTCGTCGTCCCTCCCGATGAACCAGAAGTAGCCGTCCACGTCCATGTACGCCTTGTCACCGGTATAGTAGAACCCGCCCGAGAAGGCCTTTTCATTCTCTTCGCCGCTGTCCATGTAGCCGCAGAACAGCCCGACCGGGCGCGGATCGAGTTTGATGGCGATCCGTCCCTCAATGTTCGTCCCCACCGGGTTGCCGTCGTCGTCGTGGAGCTCGATATGCCACCCGGGCGCAGGCCGTCCCATGGAGCCCAGTTTCGGCGCCATGCCCGGGAACGTGCCGATGCAGAGGACCGTCTCCGTCTGGCCGTAGCCTTCGTAGATGGTGTTGCCCGTGCCTTCCCTCCACGCCCGGATCACCTCCGGGTTCAGGGGTTCGCCGGCGCTCACGCTGTGCCGGAGTTCCGAGAGATCGAACTTGTCGAGATCGGCGAGGATCAGCATCCGGTAGATCGTCGGGGGGCAGCAGAAGGTGGTGACCCCGTACCTCTCGAGGAGCGGGAGGATCTCGGTTGCGTTGAACTTCCCCCTGATGTCGTAGACGAAGATCGCCGCACCGGCAATCCACTGGCCGTAGAACTTGCCCCACGCGCTCTTCGCCCATCCGGTATCGGAGAGGGTGAAATGGAGGTCGGTTTCGCGGAGATCCTGCCAGAGCCGCGCGGTGACGGTATGCCCGAGCGGGTAGCTGTGGTCGTGGACGACCATCTTCGGCTCGGCCGTGGTGCCCGAGGTGAAGAAGATCACGAGCGGATCCGTCGCTTTCGTCCGGTGCATGCCGGGAAGGTTCACGAGCCGGTGAGAGACCGGCGCCGGGTAGTCGAGTTCGACGGGATAGCTGATCCAGCCCTCCCTCCTGCCGTCGACCAGGAGGCGGAGCGTAAGGGAGGGGCAGGCATCCCTGATCGCATCGATCTTCTCTGCCTGGTCTTCCATCGTGATGACCATTCTGATCTCGGCCGCCTGGATCCGGTACTTCAGGTCCTTTGGCGTGAGCATCGTGGGCGAGGGGCAGTAGACTGCGCCGAGCTTGATCAGGGCGATCGTGAAGATCCACCATTCGGGAATCCTGGGGAGCATGATCATGACGCGATCCCCTTTCTTGATCCCGTACTTCAGGAGGATGTTCGCCGCCTGGTTGGACTGCCGCATCAGGTCGTAGAAGGTGTACTTCTTCTCGTCCCCCTGCTGGTTCGTCCAGATCATGGCGAGTTTGTTCCGGTCCTTCTTCGCCCATGCATCGATGACATCAAACCCGAAATTATAGTATTCAGGCACGTCGATTGAGAATTGAGCGTACAGCTCGTCGTAGTCGGTCCTGTTGAACGCTGTTTCTTCCATGGAATGATCTATAAGATTTGTAGCTCATCGTTTTTAATTGGAACAGCTTTTCTCCGGGAGTCTCCGACCGTCCCATAAAGATTATCCATTAGTATTATGGTTTTAAACACGCTACACATATCGATGGATGGCAAGAGATACGAGTCACTGAAAATTGAGAATATCGTCGCTTCAGGAGTGATTGCTGACTCAATCAATCTCGAGAAAGTCTCCGCAACAATTAAAAACTGCGAGCTGAATACGAAGAGATTTCCCGGGGCGGTCTACCGGATCGAGCACCCGAAGATCGCGTCCCTGATCTTCTCGTCCGGCAAGGTGGTGCTGACCGGGATCAGAAACAAGGAGGATCTCCATACCGGCCTCGGCATCATCATCGAGTCGCTGCGGCAGGCGGGGGTTGAGGCCTACGACGAACCGCAGGTGGCGATCACCAATATCGTCTGCTCCTACGATATGGGGAAGTACATCAACCTGAATAAAGTCGTCATCACCTTAAACCTGGAGAATATCGAGTATGAGCCCGAGCAGTTCCCCGGGCTCGTCTACCGGATCGAGAACCCGAAGATCGTCGCCCTCCTCTTTTCGTCCGGCAAGATCATCCTGACCGGCGGGAAGAACATGGACGACATCAAGCGGGGTCTGGACTTCCTCGAGCAGCGGCTCGAGAGCATCATGTGAGCCGCCGGATACCATACTTTTTTACCAGTAGCGGTGCGTCCGGACAAAGTTCCGTTCGGCCTTCAGGATCTCTTTGTAGAAGGCATCCCCCTCTGCAAGCGTCGCAAGGATGCGCGATGCGGTATCGGGCCCGACACCCCGTGCGGCGAGCGCAATGACCGCTTTTTTGCCGCTCGAGAGCACGATGTTTGCGTTCCGGAGCATCCGCACCTCGATCTCCCGCTCTTCAGCGGTCTTTTCCTTCTTCTTCGCGATTGCCGTCTGCGGCTCGTCCCACGGCTTGAGCGCGGCGATCAGCCGGGCGCTGCAGCGGGGGCACTGCGGGCGCTCCGGGACGCGCTCCACCACCGTCCGGCTCTTCCAGGCCCTGCAGTTCATGCAGAAGAGGATCACCTCCTCCTTCTCGAGCCTCCGCATGAGCGTGCCGATCACCGCCTGATCCACCATCGGCGGCGGGATCATATCGCGCGACGAGAAGAGCCCTTCGCTCCCGAGCGGGCTTAAGCGGCCGATCTCGATCCCGATCCCGCCGGTGCGGATCGCGGCGAGCAGCCGTTCTGCAACCTCCACGTCCATATAGTCGCTGAAGAGCTCGCGGTAGGCCTCCTGCTGGACGACGGTGCCGTCGAAGAGGTCGATCAACCGGTGGATGCTGATCTTTTCGTAGTCCGCGTCCGCGTCGATCGCCCCGAACTTCTTTGCCACCTGCACGAGTTTCCACTTAAAGAGCGCCGTCCGCTTCAGCGCGAGCTTCAGGATCCCTTCGATATGGGCGGGATCGAGCCCGGCGAGCGTCTCCATCACCTCGGCCGCCCGGATCTCCTGCGGCAGCCGGAGCAGGAAGCGGTAGGCGCCGACCTCGATCCCGACCGACGTGCCGAACCGCGCCGAGAGGAGGATGGAGAGCGCCCGGGCGAGAGCTTCGTTCGCCCGGTGGCCGGCGCATATGTTGCAGACGACGCCTTCGGCCGCGTTTTCCAGGGTTATCAACCGATCGGTCGGTATGGGGAGGGCGGCGGCGTCCATCCGGCCGATGAACCGCCCGGCATACCGGAGGAGCGCGGGGTCGTCCGAGTAGCGCGGAAATGCCCGGGTCCGCCGGAGGCTGCCCACCTCGTCCGCGACGGCGAAGGGCACCGGTATCTGCTCGCCTTCCCACGAGGGGAGCTCGCCCTTCGCCGTCCTGGTCGGCTCCACCGAGACCCTGCCCCCCTCCATGTCGAGCACCCGCCAGAGCTGCCCTTTGGTGATGAAGACGGCGCCGGTGTGGATCCAGCTGATCACGAACGATTCGTCGAGCGTCCCGACGGTCCGCCGGGAGACGATATCGAAGACCTCGACCTTCCGCTCGTCGTGGATCATGGAGAGGTTTGCGGCCAGGTACCGCCGGGCCCGGGCGGTCCGGACGATCCTCGTTCCGTCGAGCCGGATCAGGCGATGCTCCGCCATCTGGCGGCAGACCGCATCGAAGAGCGGCGCGGCGTCGGCAAAACTGCCCGAGCGCTCGACGATCGCAAGCGCCCTCGAGGACTCGATCTCCCCGTACTCCACCGCGATCGCGGCGATCTGGTTGGCAAGCACATCGGCGGCGTTGATGGCGGGGCGCACCGGCTCAAAGCAGGCTGCCTTCGCCCGCCGGGCGATGACCAGGGACTCGCAGAGGTCGTCAAACCCGGTCGCCAGGATGGTGCCGCGGGAGGTGACGTCGAGCCGGTGGCCTGCCCTCCCCACCCGCTGCGCGAGCCGCGAGACCTCGCGGGGGGAGCCGAACTGGAGGACGTGCTCGATATGCCCGATGTCGATCCCGAGCTCCATCGAGGAGGTGCTGATCAGCGTGCTGATATCGCCGCGCCGGAAGCGCTCCTCGGCATCGACCCGCACGTCCTTTGAGAGCGAGCCGTGGTGCACCTCGAGGTCGCCGCGCCCGTAGAGGTGGTGGCCGAGCGCCTCTGCGGTCACCCGGGTGTTGACGAAGACCAGGGTGGATTTGAGCCGGTCGAGGCAGTGCCCCGCGGTCTCTGCCTGCGCCGGGAAGTCCTCGCCGGCAAACCGCACCCCGATCTCGAGGTGGTCGGCGACCGGCACCTGCACGAGCGAGAAGGGGCGCTCTCCGCAGAGGAAGCGGCCGATATCGTCCGGGTTCCCGACGGTTGCCGAGAGGCCGATCCGCTGGAACTCGCCGGCATATTCGGCAAGCCGCTCGAGCGCCACCGCGAGCTGCGCTCCCCGCTTGCTCCCGGCGAGCTCGTGGATCTCGTCGACGATCACGTGCCTGACGTTCTTCAGGTGCTGCCGGAGGCGCTTTCCCATGAAGAGCGCCTGCAGCGTCTCCGGCGTCGTGATCAGGAGATCGGGCGGCGAGAGGGCCTGTTTCCGGCGTTCGTTTGGAGGGGTGTCGCCGTGCCGGACGCCGACCGAGAGCCCGAGCTCCCGGCACCACCACTCCATCCGGGCCAGGATGTCGCGGTTGAGGGAGCGCAGGGGCGTGATGTAGACCGCCTTGAAGCCCTCCCCGGCACGGTGCATGAGGTCGTTGAAGACCGGCAGCATCGCGCTCTCGGTCTTCCCCGTGCCGGTGGGGGCGACGAGCACCAGGTTTCTTCCCTCGACGAGGAGCGGGATTGCCCGGACCTGGGCGTCGGAGAGGGACGAAAAGCCCCTTCTTTCGACGCAGTCCTGCACCCTGCCGTCAAGCAGGCCGGTGACCTGCTGCAGGCCGGAGCGTTGCCGGCGATCCGAGATAGGTTCCGTCTGCAAGGTATACCTCCGCTTCTTCTTCACGCATGCACCTCGAGAGCGGTCCGAGCCCGCTCCCCTGCACCTGCAGGACGTCGATCCCGCCCGAGAGCTCGTTGAAGGCCGGCATAAAAAGCAGGCGGGTGCCGCCGCCCGCCGCCGCCTTTCCGCCTGCAAGGCAGCCTTCGTCGAGCCCGGCATAGATGTAGGCGGGCCGGGCGCGCAGGGCGCAGCCCACCTCGTCCTGCAGCGAGACGACCGGGTGGTGGTGGCCGAGGACGATGAGGCGGCCCAGGAGCGCGGGTGCCGGGCGGGTATGCCCGTGCAGGTAGCCCACGCCGTCGATGAGCGCGCCATCCGCCGGCAGGAGCTCGTGCGGCCTGAGGAACTGCCCGAGCCCGCCGTCGTGGTTGCCGGGGGCGACCTTCAGGGGCGCATGCTCCCGGAGCGTATCGAGCAGGAGGGGGAGCTCCCGGTACTCCTGCCTGCTCGTCTTTGGGACGCTGTGCTTGACGTCGCCGAGGAGGAGGACGAGGTCGGGCGAGGCCTCCCGCACGCATGCCGCCGCCCGCTCGATCCGTCCGGCGCTCCGGCTCCCGATATGCACGCCCTGCCGGGCGAGCCCTGACTCGTATCCGATATGGAGGTCTGCGATGACCAGCACGCGGCGCGAGCCCTCGACCAGGAGGGCCGGGCCGTCCTCGAGAAAATGAAGGTGCATGATTATATCAGCCGTATGCTCCCCGCAGACGGCGCATAGCACTCGCCTGCGGAGAGGAGTTCATGTACTGCCTGCGAGGCCGCCCCGGGGGTCAGGCCTGCCTGCACGCCCAGGGCAACCGCCCGGTCGGTGGAGATGCCCCGCACGCCCCCGTGTTCACGGAGGATCTCGAGGAGGATCTCCCGGGCGGCGAGCGGCCGGATCTCGCCCGCAGAGACCCTGCCCGGCACGGTGGCGAGCGCCGCCTTCACCATCCCGGCAAGTTCGCGGATATCGGCGTCTGTCGGGTTGTAGTGCCGGATCGCGGCCTCGATCCCGGGATCGCGGCTGCCGCCCTGCAGCGCGGCCCGGATCCGTTCGAGCCGCCCGAGTGTCAGGTCGGCCGTCCGGAGCACCCAGAGGTCGCGGGCGGTGCGATTTGAGACCTGCAGGGCCTCGGCGAGCACGGAGATCCGGGTGCGGGAGTGCCGGGCCGAGAGGCGGACGTGCCCGGTGACGGCGACGAACGCCGGCGGCTCGATGTACCGGAGCGTCGCGGCGGCGTCCGGGAACTGCCTCCGGGTCAGGATCTCGAACGCGCCGGTGGGATCGGCGATCCGGGCATGCATGACCTCGCCGCGCCCTCCCCGGCGCTCGGTGAGTGCGCCGACGATGAAGATGCGCCGGCAGCAGGCCCCGCTTCGCGTCACGACGGTGACTCCGCCGCCGATATCGTCGGCATGCTGCGCGTCGGCCAGTTCCCGGGCAAACACCCGGCATGCAGCCTCCATCACGACCGTATCACCTTTCCGTCCGCCGCCCGGTGAGGCATAGAATGCTGTATATATACGCTTCCGGATCACTAATAGCTGATCACTCACCGGGCCGGCCGGTCTTCGACGCTATTATGAGCGATGGGAACATAAAAACTGAGAGAATGGAAGGCGATCACACCATCTGGATCGAGAAGTACCGCCCCCGGCGGCTGGGCGATATCGTGGGGCAGGACGATATCGTGGTCCGCCTTCAGTCCTACGTGGAGAGCGGCAGCCTCCCGCACCTCCTCTTCACCGGGAGCGCCGGGGTGGGCAAGACGACGGCGGCGGTGGCGCTTGCCCGCGAGTTCTACGGCGATACCTGGCAGATGAACTTCCGCGAGATGAACGCGTCCGACGAGCGGGGGATCGATGTGGTCAGGAACCAGATCAAGCAGTTCGCCCGGACGTCCCCGCTCGGCGGCGCCTCGTTCAAGATCCTCTTCCTCGACGAGGCCGATGCGCTGACCACCGACGCACAGGCGGCGCTCCGGCGGACGATGGAGAACTATGCGCATACCTGCCGGTTCATCCTCTCCTGCAACTACTCTTCAAAGATCATCGACCCGATCCAGAGCCGCTGCGCCATCTACCGCTTCCGGCCGCTCGGCCCGGAGGCGGTTGTGGAGGAGGTCTCCCGGATAGCGGGGCTCGAGGGGCTTGCGGTCTCACAGGAAGCGCTCGATGCGATCGTCTACGTCGCCCAGGGCGATATGCGGCGGGCGATCAACGCGCTGCAGGGCGCCGCCATCCTGACACGCGAGATCGACGAGTCGACGATCTATGCGATCACCTCGACCGCCCGCCCCGACGAGATCGACGACCTCCTGGATCTCGCCATTGGCGGGGATTTCGACGCCGCCGAGCGGACGCTCCGGCACCTGCTCCAGCACCGGGGGATCGCGCCGACCGAGCTCCTCAACCAGTGCTACCGCGCGCTCGTCCGGCGGGATATCGAGGGCGGGCTGAAGGTGGCGCTGATCGACTCGATCGGCGAGACCGATTTCCGGCTGAGCGAGGGGGCGAGCAGCGATATACAGATGGAGGCGCTGATCGCACGGTTCGTGCTCTGTGCCGGTAAATATGCCTGAGGACCCGAGACGTGCAGAAAGAAGAGCAGATGGCTGAGATTACCGATGCCGTCGGCGAGTGGACCAGGATCTTAAAGAAGCAGTACAAGCGGGAGCTGGCCGCGCTCGGGAGCGAGTACCCCCACCAGCGGTCGCTCTTCATCGATTACCGGAAGATCCTGAACAACCGGCTGGCGTTCGAGCTCCTCCGCCGCCCGGGGAAGGTGATCGGCGATATCCGCGACGCCATCGTCCAGAACAGGCTCGTGAAGGTGCGGGAGGGGCTCGACCCCGAGCGGCTGAACATCAGGTTCACAAACCTCCCCCAGAAGACCGACGTCCGCGACATCCGCGCCGATCAGATCAACACCTTCTTAAGCATCGAGGGAATCCTCCGGAAGACCACCGAGGTGCGGCCGCGCATCGTGAGCGCGGTCTTCCAGTGCCGCTCCTGCGGGAAGCTGACGGATCCGATCCCGCAGAGCTACGGGCGGTTCGCCGAGCCCGATCTCTGCCCGAACTGCGAGCGGAAGACCCGCATGGAGCTGATCCAGCACCGCTGCCGGTTCGTCGACGCCCAGAAACTCCGGATCCAGGAGTCGCCCGAAGGGCTGCGCGGCGGGGAGCAGCCGCAGACGCTCGATGTCGACGTGACCGACGACCTGACCGGGATGGTCGCGCCCGGGGACCGGGTGGTGGTCAACGGCATCCTGCGGTCGGTGCAGCGGATCAACTACGGGCAGAAGAGCACGCTCTTTGACATCTACCTTGAGTGCAACTCGATCGAGGTGGCGGAGAAGGAGTTCGAGGAGGTCGATATCAGCGAGGAGGACGAGGCGCAGATCCGGGAGCTCTCGCGCGACGCGGACATCTACCGGCGGATCGCCCGGTCGATCGCGCCGACGATCTACGGCACGGACGATGTGAAGGAGGCGATCGCGCTCCAGCTCTTCGGCGGGATCGCAAAGGAGATGCCTGACGGGTCGCGCCTCCGCGGGGATATCCACGTCCTCCTGGTCGGCGATCCCGGTATCGCGAAGAGCCAGATCCTGCGCTACGTCATCAAGCTCTCCCCCCGGGGTATCTACACGAGCGGCAAGTCGTCGACCTCCGCCGGGCTGACGGCAACCGCGGTAAAGGACGAGTTCGGGGACGGCCGGTGGACGCTTGAGGCAGGGGCGCTGGTGCTCGCCGATATGGGGATCGCCGCCGTCGACGAGATGGACAAGATGCAGAAGGACGACCGGAGCGCGCTCCACGAGGCGATGGAGCAGCAGTGCTACGACGACGAGACCGAGGTTCTCACAGAAGCCGGGTGGAAGTTCTTCCGGGACGTAACCGCAGACGACCGTATCGCGACGCTCTCTCCCGACGGCAGGCTCGAGTACGCATCCCCGTCCAATTTCGTGGCAGCCGAATACGACGGAGAGTTGTACTACATCAAGTCCCGGCAGGTCGACCTCGCGGTCACGCCGAACCACCGGATGTACGTCAACCTGAACCGGCGCGCCGACGAGTGGGAAGGGTTCCGGCTCGTCCGCATGGACGAGATCCCCATCCACACGCGGATGCGGTTCAAGAAGAACGCCACCTGGACGGGGGAGCGGCAGGAGACCTACGAGATCCCGCCCGTCGTCAAGTTCACAAACCAGAACCCGGAAGGAAAACTCACCGGGCCCATCACGGTCGGGATGGACGACTGGCTTGAGTTCCTGGGCTACTTCCTCTCCGGGGGGTCGGTTCAGCGGCACTACCAGACCGGGGTTCCCTACCGCGTCATCATATCGCAGAAGAATCCGGAATCGGCCGAAACGATCCGGCGGTGCCTCGAGCGGCTGCCGTTTAACTTCTCCTACGGCGGCAAGAACTTCTCGATCAACGCAAAGCAACTCGCCGAACACCTCGCGTCGTCCGGCACATGCTACGAGAAGTACGTCCCCGACTACGCAAAGAGCCTCCCCCCTGAACAGATCGGGATCCTCCTCGATGCGCTCATGCTCGGCGACGGTTACGTCAACAAGACGACCGGGGTCTCGATCTACACCACGTCCTCAAAGAGGCTCGCCGACGACGTCACCGAACTCCTCCTGAAGAAGGGGTGGTCAGGGAACGTCCACCTCATGCGGGAGGCCGGGCCCGTCGCACCCGACCCGCGTGGCGGGACCTCGACGACGACCCACGACATCTACCAGGTGACCTTCATCCGCGACGGCCAGAACGAGCCGAACGTCAACCCGAACGGGCAGCGCCAGATAGAGATTCGGCCGTATAAGGGCATGATCTACTGCCTCGAGGTCCAAAACCACATCCTCTACGTGCGGCGAAACGGCATCCCGGTCTGGTGCGGCAACTCGATCTCGGTCGCCAAGGCCGGGATCACCGCGACCCTGAAGTCGCGCTGCGCGCTCCTCGGCGCGGCGAACCCGAAGCTCGGGCGGTTCGATCAGTTCGTGCCGATCGCCGAGCAGATCAACATGCCCCCGTCGCTCCTCTCCCGGTTCGATCTCATCTTCGTCATGACCGATCTCCCCGAACCCCAGCGCGACGGCGCGATCGCCCACCATATCGTGAAGACCCACAGTGTCGGGGAGCTGATCAAGCAGCACGAGTACTCGCCGCTGCCAAACGTCGACGAGGAGTTCATCAGGCGGGAGCTTGCCCCGGTCATCCCTGACATCGACCCGGCGCTCCTGCGCAAGTACATCGCGTACGCGAAGCGGACCTGTTTTCCGATCCTCTCCGACGGGGCGAAGGATGCGCTGATCGGCTATTACTTGAAACTCCGGAACCTGGCGAGCGGGAACAAGCCCGTGCCGGTCACGGCCCGGCAGCTCGAGGCGCTGGTCCGGCTCGCGGAGGCGAGCGCCCGGATGCGGCTGAGCTCGACGATCGATACCTCCGATACCGACCGCGTGCTCCGGATCGTGGACGCCTGCCTCAGGCAGGTGGCCTACGACGCCGAGTCCGGGAGTTTCGATATCGACAAGCTGGTAACGGGCGTCCCGAAGGCGCAGCGCGACATCATCAGGATCGTGAAGGAGGCGATCCGGAACGCGGCCGGCGACGGCGGCAGGGCGCGGATCGAGGACGTGGTCGCGACGGTCGTCCAGCAGGGCTTTACCCGCGACAAGGTAGAGGATACCATCGACCGGCTGAAGCGGGGCGGCGAGGCGATGGAGCCGCGGCACGGCATCATCCAGCTGATCTGACGCCCCCACCTTTTTGACTCCTCGCCTCCCATCCATAACCATGATGACCGACCGTGAACAGGCGGCGTTTGAGGCCGGGATCAAGCTCGGTGCACTCTACCACCAGTTTGTCGGGACGCCGATCTCGCGGGAGACCGCAGGGAGCGTGGAGGCGGCGATCGAGAGCGCCGTAGCGCTCCAGCCCTTCGTGGAGCGGATCCGGGTCAGGCTGAACCGTGACCTGATGGCAGAGAATGTCTTTGGGTATACGGAGCTTTCCGGGCTGATGTTTGACGTGGAGATCGTAACCCGCGTGGGGGAGGCCGCCTGCCGGGCGGCGCTGCGTGCCGAGGAGGGCTACCCCATGATGCGGGTGCTCGGGTACCCATGAAGCCGCCGCGGATCCCGATCACCGACGACCACATCCATATCGACCCGGTGAACGGGCGGGGGCTTGCAGCCGCGAAGGATTTTCTGCGTGCCGGCGGGACGCATCTCTTCCTGGTCACAAAGCCCTCGTGGTCGTACGGGATCGAGCCTTCGAGCGGCGAGGACTTTGCCGCCGGGTACGACGCCACGCTCCGGGTGGCGGAGTCGGTCCGGGAGATCGGGCTTTCGGTCTTTGTGATCCTCGGCGTCCACCCGGCAGAGATCACCCGGCTTGCCGAACGGCTGGGGCTGTCCCGCGCGGCCGAGGTGATGGCGGCCGGCCTCGACTGCGCGGCGGCGTACGTCCGCGACGGCCGGGCGGTCGCGATCAAGAGCGGCCGCCCCCACTACCCGGTCGATCAGGAGACCTGGGATGCCTCGAACCGGGTGCTCCGGCACGCGCTGGAGCTCGGAGGCGATTGCGGCTGCGCGGTCCAGATCCACGCCGAGAGCGGGCCGTGCGCCGACGTGGCCGGAATGGCCCGGGAGGCCGGGATGGCGGTAGAGCGCGTGGTGAAGCATTTTGCGATCCCCGACACCCCGCTCATGCCGTCGCTGATCGCAAAGCACGAGGCGATACCCCGCCTCTGCCGGGAGGGAAGGCGGTTTACGATGGAGAGCGATTTCATGGACGAGAACAGCCGGCCGGGCGCGGTGATCGGGCCGAAGTCGGTGCCACGGTTTACGTTCCGCCTGCTCGCCGACGGGCTGATCGGCGAGGAGGACGCCTACCGGATCCACAGTGATGCGCCCGGTTTGACGTACGGCGTCGAGATCGCGCTTCCTTAAAGCCCGGTCACCTTTTTCACCATTCCCGTCCAAAGAGATGTGATGTACTTAAAAGTCCACCGCATACCCGGCGCGGGCGACGTGGTGGCGGTCTGCGACAGGGAGCTCCTGAACAGCACGCTGCTGCGCGGGGACGTCGAGGTCTGCATATCCGAAGCGTTCTACGGGACGAGCATCGCCACCGAGGACGAGGTCAGGCGGGAGCTTGCGCACGCGGAGAACGTCAACCTGATGGGGCGGCGGGCAGTCGATCTCGCCGTCAGGATGGGGCTGATCGAGGAGTCGGGATGCATCATGATCGGGTGCGTCCCGCACGCGCAGATATTCCGGATCTGACCATGAATATCCAGGAGACCTTCTGCCCCCGGTGCGGGGCGCCCTCGCCGGAGGGGCTCTGCCCGGCCTGCAGGGTGGCGGAGACGCGCTGGCTCGAGTGCGAGGGGCGCATCGCCTGCGTCCAGTGCCCCACCTGCTTCTCGATCCGGCAGGGGAAGGTCTGGTCCGACCTGCAGACCGACCGCGAGGGCCTGATCCGCGACCTCGCCCTCTCCGCCGTCCGGCTGCACCCGGAGGTGACCGACGTCCGGACCGGGATCTGGTTCGAGGAGGTCAGCCCGAACCGGACGGCCTGCACGGTCGAGGTGCACGGGAGGCTCTACGGGCTTTTGGTCCACGATCTTTGCCGGGTGGAGATCGTCTGGCAGAGGGAGCAGTGCAACCGGTGCAGCCGGATCTCCGGCGGATACTACGAGGGCGTCGTCCAGATCCGCGCGGCCGGGAGGGGGATGACGCCCCACGAGCGTGAGGCGGCGATCCGGATCGCGGAGGAGGCGGAGGGGGCCCTGCAGGCGTCGGGCGAACGCCTCTCGTTCGTCTCCGGGATCGAGGAGATCCACGACGGACTCGATATCGTCGTCGGGTCGCAGCATATGGGGCAGGTTCTCTGCCAGGCCCTCGCCGGCGAGCTCGGGGGGCGGTGCACCACCCACCCGAAGCTCGTCGGCGAGAGGGACGGAAGGCAGGTCTACCGGATCACCTACGCACTCCGCCTCCCCTTCTACCGGAAGGGCGATATCGTCCTCTCGAAGGGCACCTACTACGAGGTGCGGAAGATCGAGCCGCAGCACCTGGCGGTCTTCAACCTGATGACCGGGACGGGCAGGGCGCTGCGTGAGGAGGAGGTCGAGCGGCGGATCGGAAACGTCAGCGACGCCGAGTCGGCGCTCGTCACCTATACGTCGGGAGACACCGTCGGGGTGCTCGACCCGGCGACGTTTGCGCCCCGGGACATCCCCGCCGTCCCCTGGCTCTTTCCTGTCGAGGGCGCGCCCGTACGGGTGATCCGGGATCCGGAGCGGGACGAACTGATCATGATCGGGTGAAGGATGCGGGCGAGGAAGGTGGCTCTTTGCGATCTGGCGAGCGTTGCGGATGAGGAGTGGGTCGACCGCTCGCGCCGCCCGTATGTTGCGGGATCGGACGCCTGGGTGCCGGCAAAGGACGGCTACCCCGCCGATGCGATCCTCCCCGAGCGCCGCCGCCGGGGCGGCAGAGGCTACCAGATGATCGGGGATATCGCGGTGCTGCACGGCGCCGCCCCCGCTCCGGAGGAGGTCGCCGCGATCGTCGCCGAGCGCCGCCCGCGCGGCGTCCTCCTGCTGCGCGGGTTCTCCGGCGATATGCGGATACCGGAGGTCGAGGTCCTCTACGGGAGCGCGGGCGAGGTGCGCCACCGGGAGCAGGGCTGCACCTACGTCCTGGATCCCTCGCGCGTCATGTTCGCGCAGGGCAACCGCGTTGAGAAGGCGAGAATTGCGGCGCTCGTCCGGCCGGAGGAGCGTATCGCCGATATGTGCGCAGGGATCGGCTACTTCTCCATACCTGCGGCACGGAGCGGCGGCCGGGTGCATGCGATGGAGATAAATCCGATAGCATTTGAATACCTGAAGCGCACTATTCTGGCAAACAGGGTGGAGGACCGGGTGCAGGCGGACTGCGGGGACTGCCGGACGCTCCTGTCCGGGGAGTACGATCGCGTGATCATCGGGCACTTCGACGCGGTCGGGATGCTCCGCCCGGCGCTCCGGCACGTCCGTCCGGGAAGCGTCCTGCACGTCCATTCCCTGGGCCCGGCGGCCGACGGGATCAGAGCGATCGCCAAGGAGGCCGGGTATACCGCGGATATCTCCGCCCGGAGGGTGAAGAAATATGGCCCCCATACATGGCACATGGTGCAGGACGTGATCCTGGCATGACGCTCCTGCAGACGCTTTCGGGAAAGGTGATCGCCCTTGCGGTGACGGGGAGCATCGCGGCGGTGGAGACGGTGAGGCTGGCGCACGCCCTCCGGCGGCGCGGGGCCGAGGTGCAGGCGGTGATGAGCGAGGCCGCTGTCGGGATCATCAGCCCCGATGCCCTCGCCTACGCCACCGGGCGGCCGGCGATCGTCCGCTGCACCGGGCTGGTGGAGCACGTCGAGTTCTGCGGCGAGGGGGGGCGCGCCGACCTCCTGCTGATCGCCCCGGCGACCGCGAACACGATTGCAAAGATGGCGCACGCGATCGACGACACCCCGGTCACGACCTTTGCCACGACCGCGATCGGGCGGGGGATGCCGATCGTCGTCGTGCCGGCGATGCACGAGAGCATGTTCTGCCACCCCGGCGTCCGGGAGAGCTTGAGCAGGCTGATCGAGTGGGGGATCGATATCGTCGAGCCCAGGATCGAGGAGGGGCGGGCGAAGATCGCCGAGATCGAGACGATCGTCCTGCACGCGGAGCGTGCGGTGCTCGGAAAGCCCCTCCTCGGCAAGCGGGTGCTGATCACGAGCGGGCCGTGCGCGGAGCCGGTCGACGACATCAGGGTGCTGACCACCCGGTCGAGCGGGCAGATGGGGCAGGCGCTCGCGCTGCAGGCCTACCGGCTCGGCGCCGATGTGGCGGTGGTGCACGCCGACACCTTCCCCTGCGTCCAGAACGTCCGGGCGGTGACCGCCGCGGAGATGCACGAGGCCGTCCACCGCATCTTCCGGGACCAGGGCGTGGACATCTACATCAGCGCGGCGGCGATCTCCGACTTCGCACCCCGGCAGCGGGAGGGGAAGATCCCGAGCGGCGAGCCCCAGACGATCCGGCTCGATCCCCTCCCGAAGCTCCTGGACGAGGTGTTCGAGGCCTACCGGCCGGTGACGGTCGCCTTCAAGCTCGGGTGGCGGGAAGAGAAGCGTGCGGCGGCGATGATCGATGCCGGGATCGATATGGTGGTCGTCAACGCGCCGCCCGTGATGGGGGCCGCGGGCGGGCAGTTCTCCCTCCTGACGAAGTGGGGGCGGCAGCACGTGGCCGGCAGTAAGGAGGAGGTGGCGGCGGCCATATGGGCAGGGCTGCGGTAGCCTTCTCGCCCGGGCATATCTCCGGGTACTTCCGGCAGATCGAGGGGAGCGATCCCGGGACGACGGGGAGCGTCGGTGCCGGGATCGTGATCGAGGAGGGGGTGCTGGCGCGCGCCGTCCCGGCCGCGGAGGCGGGCGTAACCGTCCGGCGGCTTGACGCCGCGGGCGGGATCGCCGATTCGTTTTTTGGCTCCCCGCCGGTCGAGTACGCGCTTGCGCGGCTGCAGGTGGCGGCGGCGATCACCACCGAGTGCCGCCTGCCGATCGGCGCCGGGTTCGGGCTGAGCGCGGCGGCGCTCCTGGCCTCGATCACCGCGGTAGACCGGCTTTTTGCGCTTGGTATGGGCGAGGAGGAGATCGCCGCCCTGGCGCACGAGGCCGAGGTCGTCCACAGGACCGGGCTCGGGGACGTCGCCGCCTGCCGGGGCGGGGGGCTCGCCTGCCGGAGAGGAGCGGGCGTCCGCGCCGGGATCGTCAGGCAGTATCCCGGCGAGCGGGTGTACGCGGTGAGCATGGGCGCGCTCTCGACGGCGGCGGTGCTCTCGTCAAAGGCGGCGATGGCCCGGATCTCGGCCGCGTTCCCGGACCGCTGCCCCGACGATCTCATGGATTTCATGCTGCTCTCCCGGCAGTTTGCCGACAGCAGCGGGCTCGTTACCCCGCAGATCGCAGAGGTGCTTGCCGCCTGCGACGCCGCCGGGGTACCGGCGAGCATGACGATGCTTGGAAACGGCGTCTTTGCCTGCGGCGAGGGGGCGGCGGGACTGCTCTCTGCGTACGGGGAGGTCTACGAACTCGGGATTGCGCGGGCGGGCGTCCGCCTGCTGGAGGGGTGAGATGATCCCGCCCGATCACCCCCGTTACCGCTCTCTCATGGTGCGCGAGCGGCTGGCGCGCTGCGCAGAGGCGGGGGTCGTCGCGCTCGAGGGGCTCGCCGCCCACGGCAGGGGGGAGGCGTTTGACTACCTGATCGGCGAGCGGACGACGCCCTCTGCGCTCCTTGCGGCCCGGACCGCCGCCGCGATGCTGCTTCTCGCCGAAAATCCCGTGATCTCGGTGAACGGGAACACCGCGGCGCTCGCCGCCCGGGAGATCGGGGAGCTCCAGCGGGCGTCCGGGGCGGCGGTGGAGGTGAACCTCTTCCACCGGACGGAGGAGCGGATCCGCCGGATCACCCGGCTGCTCGAGGAGGAGGGGGTGGTCGTCCTCTCCGGGGAGGCAGAGCGGCTGCTCCCCCTCTCCCACGACCGGGCGTGGTGCCTGCCGCAGGGGATCGGCGCCGCCGACGTGGTGCTCGTGCCGCTCGAGGACGGCGACCGCTGCGCAGCGCTCGCTGCGATGGGGAAGCGCGTGATTGTGGTCGACTTAAACCCGCTCTCGCGGACGGCGCGGACGGCGGCGCTCACGATCGTCGACGAGGTCACCCGCGCCCTCCCGCACGTGACCGCGGCCTGCAGCGACCTCGATCCCGCGGAGGCGGCTGCGCTCATCACCTCAATGGACAATGCATATCTGCTGCGGACTGCAATAGATGAGATCATAACGAGGCTTTCCCATGCTCTGGATTGAGAAATACCGGCCCAAACGGTGCGAGGATATCCTGGGACAGGAGCGGGTCGTCCGCCATCTGGTGGAGTCCGCCGATACCGGGCGGGTGCCCCATCTCCTCCTTGCCGGGCCGCACGGCAGCGGCAAGAGCGCAGCGCTCGAGTGCTTTGCGCGGCGGCTCTACGGGGAGCGGTGGGAGGAGAACACGAGCATTCTCTCCGCAGACGCCCTGTTTACGCAGGGGAAGGCCTACCTTGAGGGGGACGAGCGGTTCGCCCACGTCTACCGGAAGGACCAGAGCCTGATCGCGAACTTCAAGTACGTCGTCCGCTGGTACGCCTCGATGCGCCCCCTGGACGCGGATTTCAAGCTGATCGTCTTCGAGGGCGCGGAGGCGCTCACCTTCGAGGCCCAGCAGGCGCTCCGCCGGACGATGGAGCGCTACAGCGCCACCTGCCGGTTCGTCTTCATCACCACGAACCAGTCGGCGATCATCCCGGCGATCGCCTCCCGCTGCCTTCCGCTCTTCTTCGGACCGATCCCGCCCGGTATCACTCTTTCGCGCCTCCGGTCGATCCTTGCGGCGGAGCGGCCCGGGGCGGTGGCGGATGAGGATATCGAGCTGATCGCGCAGGCGGCGGAGGGCGATCTCCGGAAGGGGATCATGTACCTCCAGATCGCGGCCGAATCGGAGGAGCCCCCCGATCTTACGGCGCTCTCGGTCTCCGAGACCGCCGCCGTCGCCGGATCGGTCTTCGCCGCGCTTTGTTCCGGCGATCTCGCGGCAGCCCGCCGGATGACCGAATCATTGATGATCGATTACGGGCTATCGGGCAGGGAGGTGCTTGCAGAGCTCCGCCGGGTGGTGCGGCGGGAGTACAACGACCCGGCGCTGGTGCGTGCGATCGCGCGGACCGACCACGCGCTCGGGCACGCGGCGAACGAGTTCGTGCAGATAAACGCGCTGCTGGCAGCGGTGATCGGGGAGGTGTTCTGTGAAGAAGGTACAGGAGCATTATGACGCCGTTGCGGACATCTACGACGACCGCTACGACAGGAAGCGCGGCAGCAGCTACCACGCGCACATCAGCGCGCAGGTGATGCGCCGCCTCCCGGCCGATGCGGAGATGCTCGACCTCGGGTGCGGGACCGGCCTCTTCGTGCAGCGCTACACGCAGAACGGCGGGCGGGCGGTGGGGCTCGACATCAGCCCGAGGATGGTCGGGAAGGCCCGGCGGCGCTGCCCTGAAAGCGAGTTCCTGGTCGGCACCGCCGACGTCCTCCCGTTCTGCGACGAGACGTTTTCTGCGCTTGCAAGCCTGCTGGCGTTCAGCTACCTGCCCGATCCCGCGGCGATGCTCCGCGAGTCGTTTCGCGTGCTCAGGCCGGGCGGGCGGATTGCAATCTGCACCCTCGGCAGGAACGTCTTTACGAGCGTGGTGCCGATCATCTACCGGATCGGCGAGAAGGTGGGGCTCTTAAAGGTCGGCATGGGGGACTTCGGGGAGCGCTACTACAGCGAGCGCGAGATGATCGCGCTCCTTGCCGATGCCGGGTTTGTGGAGGTGCAGGCGAACCGCTGCTCGTTTGCCCACCTGAACTTAATCGACCCCCTCTACGATCTCGCAAAGCGGGTGGAGCCGTTCATCGAGGAGAAGATCCCCTACCTGGCCTACAACGTCTGCGCCAGCGGGAAAAAACCGGATTAGGTGGGGCGCAGCCGCGCCAGGATCCGCTCTTTCTTGGCAAGCGCCGCCTCTGCCGCCGCATCGACGCCCGCCTTCATCTCAGGAAAGTCCCTGCCGCCGGTGTCCACGACCTTCTTCACCGGGGTGTAGGCCGACTCCCGAAACCGGGGCACAAACGGCTGCTCTTCTCCTTTGACAACGAGCACCGAGTCCGGCGGGCCCTCCTCCGCGTAGCCGATCTCTTTGATCGCAACACCGGCAGACTCCACCACCCGGCAGATTGCGGGAGCAGCGTCCTCTGGCGCGACGATCAGCAGCGCGTCGAGCGAGACGCCGAGATAGTCGATCCGGAGCGCATCCAGCATCGCCAGCACGTCGGGCTGGACGAGGGTGCGGAGGTCGTCCTCCACGACGGCGATCCGGCAGTTCGCAGTCTCCGCCATCTCGTAGACGTCGCCGCGCAGCCCGCCGTTCGTGACGTCGGTCATGGCATGGATCTCGTTCAGGACGTCGCTTGCAAGGAGCGCCTCGCAGGCGTCGAGGAAGTGGAGGTTGATCGTATGCTCGACGACCTCCGGGAATCCCGAGTAGATGGCGGCGGTGGCGATCGTGCCGCCGCCTGCCCCCTCGGTCATCAGGAGGACGTCGCCCGGCCGGATCTCCTTCCTCGCCGTGAGGTGTTCGGCGACCCCGACGGCCCCGACGCACCCGGTCATCCGGCTGCCAAGCACCATGTCGCCGCCGATGCGCAGCGTGGAGCCGGTCACGAGCGGGACGCCCATGGCCTCCCCGACGGCGCTGACCCCCGCGGTGTAGTCGAAGATCTTTGCCACGTCGCCGTCGTCTGCCACGTGGATGTCGGAGAGGAGGGAGACCGGGCGGGCGCCCATCACGTAGACGTCGCGGAGCGTCGCCCTCGTCACGTGGAAGCCCGCCAGGAAGGGGAAGTCAGAGAGGCGGGAGTGCATCCCGTCCACCGTGCAGACGATGTACGACCCGCCCGCGGCGACGGCGCCGGCGTCGTCCATCTCGTCCACGCCGACCGCCGCCTCCGGTCGGCCGATGATCCGGGCGAGCTGCCGGTGGGCGTAGAAATCGCCCCTGCCGCGCGATCCGACGCCGAACTCGCCCATGTTCACGCCCGCCGGCGTGAAGGCGAAGAGGTCGCCGGCAAGCCCGGACGAGTGCTTCACCTCCTCTATGACCGCCCGCGCAAACGCCTCCGCGTAGGCGGGCGAGATCCGCTGCCCCTTGATCGCCAGTATCCTCTCTGCCAGCTCCGCGATGATCCTGTCTTCGGCCGCGCCTTCCGCAAAGCGGCGGCGGCCGAATTCTTCTACGTCCATTACATAGAGGTCGGGTCCGTGAGCAATTAACGATTGCGTGCCGGAAGAAAAGCCAAAGAGCGGGGAGGGTGATACTCTGGTATGCACGGGGAAGCGATGATTGCGGCCTGCACGATCGCAGGCTCGGACTCGGGCGGCGGGGCCGGGATCCAGGCGGACCTCAGGACGTTTGCCGCGTTTGCCGTCTGGGGGCTCTCGGTGGTGACGGCGGTGACCGCCCAGAACACCCGTGAGGTGCGCAGGGCCTGGATGCTGCCTGTGGAGGCGGTGGAGGCGCAGATCGCTGCGGTCTGCGACGATTTCTTCATCGGGGCGTTCAAGACCGGTATGCTCGGGGAGCGCGGGATCGTCCGCGCCGTCGCGGGCGCACTCCCTGAGGGCGTGCCGCTCGTCGTCGACCCGGTGATGATCTCGACCTCCGGGCATACGCTGCTCGCCCCCGACGCGGTCGCCGACGTGGTCAGGCTGCTCGTCCCCCGGGCGGCGATCGTCACCCCGAACCTCCCGGAGGCGGAGGCGCTTGCCGGAATCCCGGTGCGGAGGGTCTCGGATATGGCGGTGGCGGGG
Organism: Methanomicrobiaceae archaeon; assembly: GCA_020854755.1. Lineage (GTDB taxonomy): Archaea > Halobacteriota > Methanomicrobia > Methanomicrobiales > Methanoculleaceae > JAHKLN01. The sequence continues at coordinate 24,846 of JAHKLN010000046.1, forward strand.
AAGCGGATCCGCGATCTCGGCGCGGAGGCCGTCGTGGTGAAGGGCGGCCACCTCTCCGGCGGCGTTGCGGTGGACGTGCTCGTGGACGCGGAGGGCGTGCTTGCGCTCGAGGGGCGGATGTACCCCTATCCGGTCCACGGGTCCGGGTGCTGCTTCGCGTCGGCGCTCGCCGCGCTCCTGGCCCGGGGGTGCGGGGTGCGGGAGGCCTTCTCTGCGGCGAAGGAGTTTATGGAGACGGCGGTGCGCGAGGCGGCGCCGGGCTCGGGCGGGGTCCGGATCGCAAACCCGGGTGGATCGGCCTTTATCATGCGCCGGGATGAGCATTATAACCATTTATAAACCACAATATCTTGAAATAATACCGGAACACAATTGGAACAAATCAACATATTCTTATATAAGATACTCCAATCATAGCACAAATGGACGGCATCGACGGCGCGATCCTCCGGGAGCTGCAGGAGGACGGGCGGGTTACGATGGCTGAGCTCGGAGCGAAGCTCGGGATCGCCCCCTCGACTGCGTTCAAGAGGATCGAGAAACTGAAGGCGACCGGGATCATCGAGCGGTTCACCATCGTCATCAACCAGTCGCATTTTGAGCACATGATCGTGGCGTTCTTGAACGTCCGGGTGGACAGCGACGCGAAGCCCGAGGTCGAGCGCTTCCTGCGCAGCCTCCCGCACGTGGTCGAGGTATACGAGGTGCTCGAGCCCGGGGACTTCATCGCAAAAGCGCAGGTGCACAGCATCACCGAGCTGAAGCGGGACGTGCTCATCCCGCTCTCCGGCGTCGCGGGCGTGCGGGACCTCCAGACGGTGCTCTCGGTGAAGCGGGTCAAGGAGAAGGCGTTCGCCTGAGGCGGGCAGGGGCAGCAAATGGTACAGGAACTGACACTGATACGCGAGATCCTTGCGATCATCACCCTGATGATGGGCGGGGCGCTCATCATCCTCATCTACGGCGCATACCGTATTGTCCGCGATCACACCCTCCTCTACTTCACTTACGGGCTCTTCGCCCTCATCCTCGGGATCGCGTTCTCGGATCTCACGGGGCTCTATGCGCCGGATCTGACCCTCTCCTACTGGACCGCGGTGCTTGCCAGGCTCGTCTCGGTCACCGGCATCGGCGTGATGATCTACGCGGTGCTGAGGGATTGAGATGGCCCGCGGGTCGTCGTTTGCCAGAGACTGGCAGCTGATCAAGCTCTCCCGCCATACGAAGCGGCACGATATCTCAGCCCCCCTCCTGCAGCGCCTGCTCGACGGGGCGCCCGCCACGGTGAAGGCGAGCATCGCCGCCGCCGCAACCCGCCTGGGGAAGGAGGAGGGGAAGGAGCTCCTGGCCCGCACCCCCGCCGCGATGGACCGCGCCGCGCTTGCCGGCAGCGTCCTGATGATGTGGGGGATCGCGTTTGCGCAGGAGACGGCGGAAGGCGGCGGCATCCGGATCCAGATCCGAAAAGACGACGAAGCGCTGGCATCCATCCACCCCGATCCCCGGATCGCCGTCCCGTACCTCTCCGGCTACCTCTCGGCACTGGCCACCCGCAGCGCGGTGCAGGACGACGAAGAGCACCTGACGGTCGAGTTCCAGAAAGGCGGGTAGCCCGGGCGGGCGGCGGAAGGGGGGCAGGAACGGCGGGTTTTCGGGCCGCGGGCCCCCGTGCCCAAAGGACGGCGCGAAAGGATATTTCCCCTGCCGCCGCCGGGGCGAAATAATATCTCCCGCAGGCGTCCCGATCCTGCAATAATCGTTCTTTTCCGGGCGGCAACAGAAGGGCTTTATATCTTCATATCGCCGGTATCTCTGGGGGAAATCCGGAAATGCGGATTCTGCAGGAGAGATGAATATGCCAGCATATAACAACGAGGAGGCGATCTCTGACATCGTGGGGATCCTCCTCATGGTGGCCGTTGCGGTGGCGCTCGGCGGGATCATCGGCGTCTCCGCCTTCAACATGGCAGACAAAAGCCTCGAAGAGCCTAATCACGTCGCGGTGAGCGCCAAGCGCGTCGCGGGCGGCGTCGAGTTCACCAACAACGGCGTGATGAACAGAAACAACATCGCCTTCATCCGCTGCGGCGTCATCCGCCCCGACGGGACGCTCATCGGCCCCATCGATCTCCCGAGCGCGGCAGGTGCGCGGGACACCGTCGCGTTCGACTGGGACGTAACCGAAGGGCAGGTGCGTGCAGTCGCCTCCGCTGCCTACACCGACGGCACCGAGGTGCTCCTGCTGGATATCCGCATTTAGTCCCCTACTGCCGTTCTCTTTTATGCCATCGTTTCTGCCGCGCCTTCCGGCGCGGCACACCGCACCGCTCAGTCGGAACGGATAGCTCTGCAGGCAAACGCACCCTTCCCGGGGCGGCGCCTCCGGACGGCAGGGGCGGCAGGGGACCCAGCACTTCGCCGGCGTACTCCTCATCGGCACAGCCCGGGCACGGGCGGGGGAGACTGTGCTGGCATCCTGGATGCTGCAGGCACGATCTCGCAATGCTCCTCTCCTCCTCCGCCCGGCATTTTCACCAGCATCACCACGTTCCGCCCATCGGCGATCGCCGGGTGCGCACAACCGCCGCACCGCCGCCGGCACCAGCCCCCTATCGTTCACGCCTGACTTCCTTGCTTCAGCAACCGGTATTGTGACCACAGCCTTGGAAGATCGATCTCCCGGGTGGTCTTCTCCACCGGTCATCCCGGGAGCCCGGCGAATTGCTCTTTGACGAGGTCGATGACAGAGGCGGCGAGCGCCAGAGCCTTTTCTCCCTCCTCCCGATCAAACACCTCGTACGGTAGGCCTCCCGGGATCCCGTTTGGATAGCGGGTCGGAATATAATAAAGGTCAAGCGTCCTCGCCCGCGAGACGGTATCGAAGGCGCTGTTGAGTGAAGAGGCCCGATTCAGAAGGTCCGCGACGGAATGACCGAGCACCCTCTCCTCTCCAGAGAGGTAGAGAAACCCCTTGATGGCTTTTTCTGCCGCCTGCTGTGCCAGGAAGCAGACCAGGTTATATCTCTCACCTGCGAAAGCATACTGCGCATCGTCAAGGTCACGTTCCGCTTGCTTCAGCCATCTGCTCCCTTCTTTTCCCGGTTCCTGCCTCATAGATCACAACACCGTCCCGCAACGCATTCTTAAGAAAGACCCCCTCTGTCATAGCGGCGAACTCGTCCGGGGTATACACCAGTATATCCATGGCGATACGGGCATCACGGTAAAACGGCTCCAGGCGCGATAAAAACTTCTTATCCGTCTCCTGGACGATAATGAGATCGAGATCACTGCCGCGATGGATATTTCCCCGGGCAACCGAGCCGAAGAGAATGATCTTCTTGACCGACGGATCCCGGCTCCACCGATCAACGAACACGCGCAACTCGCTTTCGAGTCGACGTTTGTGTTCCTGAACGGTGCCGGGGACAATCATACATGGTTATCGCGTCGACGGAGCGATAAAGATATCTACCCGGTTTTGTAAGAACGGACCTGAGGGCACGTCAGGTCAGGTGCCTCTCGCATGCCCTCTGCATGAGGAGAGGGGCACCCGCTTCCTGGAGAACCCGATGATCTCCTCCCGGGTGCTGATGACACGGTTGTGTGCGTAGATCGCGTACCCGGATACAAATGTGAACCCGCCGAGCGCCAGGAACGAGAGGAGCGCGATGAGGCCATGGTGGCCGGTGAGGGGGTGGTGCATGAGGTAGTTGTAGAGGTGGACAAAGACGATGAGCAGGA
>JAHKLN010000097.1 GCA_020854755.1 Methanomicrobiaceae archaeon
CTCCCCGGTCCCCACCCCCCGTTGGGATGTCCCCCACGGTCCACTATCCCGGGAGACCCGGGAGATACCGGATCTGTGATGCTCCAGAAAACTCAAGAATTTTCATCCGTTGCGCCTGCAGCCCCTCCCCGGGGCCTCATACGCGGTTTTATATGTACATGGGTGGCGAGCATCCCCGTCCATGGCCATGCTGTATGCCGGTTGCCCGGGCTCATGTCGTTTCATGTAAATCCTTCCCGCGGGAGGCAGCGCCCCTCATGCCCCGGCGGTTCTCTCTTCATTCTCTCTTCAACAGGCAACAGATCGCTCTCCGTCCCCCGGCTGCATCCGCATCTCCGCACGGGGATCGTCCCGGGGGCCTCTCCGCAACGGCGCAGCCTGCAGCGTCGCTCACTCCTCGACGTCGATCACCTCGACCGGACACTCGGCAGCAGCGTCGATAGCGCACGCTTCGAGATCCGAGGGCACGTCCCCTGTCGCCGGATCTCCGGCGTTTCGATATTCCTCGACAATCCGGCTCTTCGTATCGTCCGGGTCCTCTTCAAAGACGTCGGGGCAGATTGTCCAGCAGTTCTTGCAGCTGATGCACTCTTCGCGATCGATCACCACTCTGACCATGGTGGTGCAGACAGTACACCCCGGCATAAAGGTTTCTTGTGGCGCTCCGTCAGGGCGCTCACAGTGAAGTATGCCCGATCAGGAGTCCGATATGAGCCGAAATCCGGATCCGCAATCAGAGTTCGTGCCGCTCAAGAAACTCCCGGATCTTCCTTGACTCGACCCAGCCCCGGTCGAGCTGCCGGATGAGGCTGTCGATCCGTCTCACCTGCTCGCGAATCTTTTCGGCCTCTTCTGTGCCGCAGATATCGGCCCGGCCCTGTATTACCTGGAGGGGGTGGCGGATATGGTCGCTGAGGACGGCGAACTGCTCGATGTTCCTATTGATCTGGCAGTACGCCTGCTGTTTCGCCCTCTCGATCTCTATCCGCTCGGTCAGGTCCTGGATGTGGACGAGATAGATCCTGCGCAGTCCCCCTCCCCGGAACTGAATGGGGGTGATCAGCAGGTCGAGATAGCGTATCCCGGAATGGCGCGTGGGGATGACGCCCTGTCTCCGGAGTTTGTCGAAGTCGAAGGGCACGAGCGCATGCACAGTCGCGCCCTGCTCAAGCTGCTCCCGCTCCTCTCCGGGTATGGGGCATTCGCGGGGGATGCTGAACCCGGTGAGTTCGGCAAGGGCATCGATCCCCAGGATCCGCATCCCGGCAGCATTGATATCTACAAAACCCCCCTCTTCCTCGTAGTATCCGATCCCGATCGGGGACTTCTCGAAGATGATCCGGAACCGCTCCTCACTCTCCCGCAGGCTTTCCTCCGCCAGCACGAGCTCGGTGATGTCCCGGGCAGTCGTGAAGACTCCCGCGATTGCACCCGACTCATCCCGGTAGACTGAGGCGTTGAAGAGGACGGGGATCCGGCGTCCGCTCCGGTGGCTGATCTCCAGCGAGTGGTCACGGATATGCCCTTTCGCAAATGCCTTTCTGTAGGCTGTCCGGGCAGCATCAGGGTCGCTGAAATACCCGGCCAAATTCGTCCCGATCAGCTCCTCCCGTGAATACCCGGTGACCGCCTCCATCTCGGCGTTCACATCGGTGATCGCTCCTTCGTGATCGATGGTGGCGAACGGGTCGAGGCCTGCCTCAATAAGGCTGCGGTTATAGGCATTCGCCCGCAGAAGCGCCTGTTCCGAGCGTTTTCTCTCGGAGATGTCGTAGAGCTGTTCGAGGATCATAACAACGTTGCCCTGCTCGTCGAGGATGGGGCTGCTCCGGCACTCGAGGAACTGCCCGAGTTCGGGAACGTACTTCTCGATGACCTGCCGCCGTCCGCTCTTCACCGCATCCACCGTGGCGCAGACCTCGCAGGGGGCCGTACGTCCGATGATCTCGTAGCATTTCTTGCCTGCCACTTCTTCCGGGGTCATGCCGAGCATCTCGTACGTCGCCCGGTTGTAGCGTATGATAGTGCGGTCGGGCAGCTGGATGCCGACGATATCGCCCAGGTTGTCAAAGACCGCTTCGAGCAGCCGCTCTGTGTCCAGAAAGCGCTGTTCCACGGCTTTTTTATCGGCGATGCTCCGGGCTGACCCCGCAATCCCGATGATCCGCCCCTCCCCGTCGTACCGGGGTTCGAGGGCGAGATCGTACCTGTCGGTACTTCCGGAGACCGTCAGGCGTATCTCTTTCTGCACCGGCTCGCCGGTCTCCAGCACCCGGGTCTTGAGCGCTGCAAGCTCCGCTGCCTCCTCGGGCAAAAAGACCTCCGCATCGGTCCTTCCCGGGAGATCCAGTCCGGAGATGATCGGATGCGGGCCGTAGACCCGGGTATACCGCAGGCCGGCATCCTGGTGGAATACCCACGCCGGGGAGCTCCCGATCGCAATCCGGAGGCGCTCTTCATTGTCGCGGACCAGTTCCCGCCCTGCCTCCTCCAGCGCATCAAGACCGGCAGCAAGGTGTTCGAGATGCTCCCTGGGGGCTGTTGCAGCCGCTTCCGACAGTGACGCAAGATGCCGCCGCAACCCGGCGATCTCCCTGAAAAAGGCCGTTTCATTCATAATATCTGCTGCATTCCCAAGATTCCCAAGTCACGCAGAATATTGCAGTCCTGTATGATATGTTTTCCCTCGCCCCTCACCTCCGGTCCATTCCACACCGATCGCGGTCATACCGGCACCTGGTATGCGTCCCCGCAGATCTTGGGCGCAACCGATGAAAATCCAGGAGTTTTCTGGAGCATCACAGATTCTGTAGGTCCCGGATATCGCAGTACGGTGGACCGTGGGGACAATTGTCATGGGGGTGGGAACCGGGGAGGGGGTCTCCCCCTCCACCGTGAAGACAGCCGGCGGGAGGCCGTACACGGGTGCAGACGTTCAAAGCTGCGAGAATCTTTTATTGCCAGGGCCGGATCGATTGTCGTGAATACACCGGACGGGCGGAGATGCCCATCCCCCACGGGACGTAACGCCCGTGAACAGGCCGCATGCGCGTACCGTCCGGGATGGCAGAAAATCCTGCATGCCCGGAGGGAGATCTCTCCTCTCCCTACTCATTCCGCCTGAGAAACTCCCGGATCTTCCTCGACTCGACCCAGCCCTGGTCGAGCTGCCGGATAATCTCGTTGATCCGCCGCACCTGCTCGTGAATCTTTTCGGAATACTCGTCAGCGGCGACGTCCGCCCATCCCATGATCACCTGCAGGGGGTGGCGGATATGATCCCCGAGAACGGCAAACTGTTCGATATTCCTCTCGATCTGGTCATAGGCCTGTTGTTTGAGGTTCTCCATCAGCACCCGCTCGGTGATGTCGCGGCCGGTGCACTGGATGCCCGCCACCGCGTCACTCCGCAGAATCGGTGAGGCGTTGATCTCGATCACCGCGCTGCTGCCGTCCTTTTTTATGAGCTCCACCTGAAGCGCCTCGACATCATCGCCGCGGAGCAGTTCGCGGGACGCCGAAGCGAATGCATGGATGCTCGACGGAAGGACATAATCCCGGCAGGATCCGCCGACGATCTCCGCCGGGGCATAGCCGAGCAACCTCTCCACGGCAGGGGAGATGTAGGTGATGATTCCCTGCCGATCGGAGGTGAAGATCATATCGAAGCTCCGCTGGGTGATGGCCCGGAACTTCTCCTCGCTCTCGCGCAGGGCCTCTTCAGCCTTGATCTGCTCGGTAATATCGATCCCGACGCTGAGAAGCTCCTTCATCCTCCCGTGCCCGTCATAGATCGGTCGGTTTCTCCACCTGATCCATACCCGCTCCCCGTTCTTCCGGATATTCTCATGCACGTTGTCGATATACCGTTCCGGTTGTGCGATGATATCGACCAGCATCGCTTCAAGATCGCGCCCGGAGGTCTCGATATCAGGAATGATCGTCCCGAGAGCGGATCTCCCGACGAGCTCGTCTTCCCGGTAGCCGAAGAACCTCGTGGCATACTCGTTGCAGAAGGTGATGATCCCGCTGCCATCAGATCTCAGGATGATGATGTTTGCACCCTCGACAACCTCCCGATACTTCGCTTCGCTCTCGCTCAACGCATCCTCCGCCTCCCTGCGCTCGGTGATGTCCACAAAGAGCGTGGCGAACTGCCCTCTGGCAGGGCTGTACGCAAACCCCTCATGCCACCTCCGAAGCACCGGGTTGTAGTGCTCGTACTGGGCCGGCTCCCCGGTGAGCGCAACCCGCCCGCCGATCTCGATCAGCACGGGATCGATCTCCGGGAGGGCGTCATGCACCCTCTGCCCGAGCACGCTGTCCCGCGCAAGGCCGATCAGCCGCTCAAAGGCCGGGTTTACGTCGAGGAAGCAATAATCGCACGGCTTCCCGGTATCGTCGCAGATGATCTCGCATAATGCAAACCCCTCGTGCATGGCGTTGAAGAGGCTGCGGTAGCGCTCCTCGCTCTGCCGGAGGGCATCCTCTATCCGGATTCTTGCCAGCGCTCTCCCGATCATCCCTGCAACAGCGTGTACGAGATCGCGCTCTTCCATAAGGAAGGGATCGCCTTTCGCCGGGGCGTCCCGGTACCTGATCTCAATCCACCCTTCCGGAATGCCGGCAAAGCGGATCTCCGCCCTGATGCCGGGACACATCTCCGGGAACCCCTCCGTTGCATGGACGATTCCTCCCGCCGCCACCCGTACACCGGTGATATCCGGATACTGGAATCCGCCGGGCAGCAGGTCGACCGCGCCCCTGACGATATCTTCAGGGGTGACGGCGGCGGTCCCGATCAGCCGGGAGATGCGGTATAAGGTGCCGAGTTCCCGCACCCGGTTTTCAAGAGCCCAGGTTCTCCTGATCAGGGCTTCTTCCGCATCAATCTGTCCCGATATGTCATAGACGATCACGGCAAGCCGGTCGTATTCAGGGCGGTAGACGCTCGCATACTGGGGCAAGCCAGCCAGGGGAGAGTGCAGTTCTGCATGCCTTCCTGCCCCGCTCCGGGCAACCGTGTCGAGAAGAGTCCTCCAGTCCTCTTCTATTGCGCCGAAGACACCGGTGATGGTCTTCCCGACAGATGCGTCCCGGGAGCATCCCAGCGCCTCTTCCGCCCGCAGGTTGAGGTCGAGGCAGCGGTAGTCTGCCGGGTCTCCCTGCTCATCCCGCAGGATCTCGAAGAGGTAGCACCGCTCCGGCATCTGTTCGAAGAGGAGGCGGTATTCCTCCTCCTGCCGCCGGAGCCGCACCGCCGCCTTTGTGCGCTCGACGGCGTAGCGGATGGAGCGTGAGAGGAGGTCGGCGTCGATCCGTCCCTTCACCAGGTAATCCTGCGCCCCGCTCTGCAGCCCGGCAATCGCCATGCCCCCGTCGTCATCGGCGCTCAGGATCAGGACCGGCACGTCGGGGGCAGCATCCCGCAGGCGGGCGACCCCCTCAGCGCCGCAGCAGTCAGGGAGGCACGAATCGAGCAGGACGACAGCAATCCCTCCCCCTGCAAGCGCGGAAAGCCCTGCCGCCAGGTGCTCCCGGTGCAGCACCTCGAACGGATCGCCGGCATTGCACAGCATCTCACGGATGATTCGGGCATCGCATTGATCGTCCTCGATCAGCAGGACTCGCAGAGGGTCTGCGTTTCCTGATTCTGCCGGGAAGCCTCGCATGCTCCTGCCGCCGCCCTCCCGCATCGGGGCATCGGAGTGGCGGCGCGTTCCTGCCATCTTCCGCTCAAAGGCTCTCTGATCCATGGTATCGCTGCGTCACTCCGTCTCCTCCTCATGGGCATCTGCAGCAGCCAGATCACCATTTCCGGCGTCTTCCTCCCTGTCGCCTGCGGCTTCTCTTAAGGTGAACCGGAATGCCGCCCCGAGCTCCGGGTGACCGGGCACCCGGTCTTCCGCCCAGATCCGCCCCCCATAGCGTTCGATGAGTGTCTTTGTGATGAACAGCCCGAGCCCTTCGCCCCGCCCCTGGCTCCTGCCCTGCTCAAAGCGGTGGAAGATGCTCTCCTTTGTCTCGTCGGGGACGCCCGGGCCGGTATCTTCTACGGAGACGAGAACGGTATTGTCTTCGTCGTCGAAGGACTCGACGGTGACGGCAATTCCGACGTCCGGCCCGCCGAACTTGACGGCGTTGCCGATCAGATTCGTAAAGACCTCTGATAGGAGCCTGTCCGCCCAGACCTCGCGGCCCGAATCTTCATACGTGATCGCGACCTCAGGGAAATTCCCGATCTCGTTCCTGATCACGGCATCGATCCCGACCGGCACCAGGTGCGCCTTTTCATGGTGGATGCGCCGGATCGTGGAGACGTTTCCAAGGATGTCGATGCTCTTCCTGATACTCGCCCGGAGTTTCCGGGCGTATTCCGCCGGTTTGCCGTTAAGGATCTCGAGAAGGAGTTCGCTGTAGATACTGGAGACGTTCTCCGCGTTCTTGATGTCGTGCGTGAGTATGTCCAGGTAGAGGTTCGCCTCCCGGTATGCCGCCTCGACCCGCTTCTGGAGCATGCAGCGGAGGATGCCGGCGCCGATCTCCTGCCCGATGGCTTCAAGAAGCGCCCTGTCGTCAGGCGAGAAGGGCTGGCTGTCCGCCGCTCTGCCGACAAAGAGCCCCCCGACCACAATGGATTCGGCAATGAGAGGGATTGCTGCGAGCGATGATGCCCCGATGCCCTGAAGCGCGCCTGCATCTGCCCGATTCCTCTGACTCCCGGTATCGCTGACGTACCACGGCCGTCCGGCCACAAATACGTAGTTTAAGGGCCAGTGGTGGATCTTGATGGCACGGTTCTGCTTGACCTGCATCTCAGGGATGTTTCTGTGGTGCCGGAGGAGCGCCTGCTTCCGTGCGGGATCCAGCATGTAGACGGCGCCCGTATCATAGCCGAGCAGGTCGAGCGTCTTTGCCAGCGACCCCTCGAGGAGCTCGTCGAGCGAGAGTGCGGATGCTGATATGCCGATGATCTGGTTGAGCACCACAAGCTGCCGATTCTGGCTCTGCAACTGCTTCTCCGCCAGTTTGCACAGGCTGACATCCCTGAAGAAGACCTGCACCGCAGGCCTGCCGTCAATGAACATGCGCCCTCCCCTCCCCTCGACCGGGATCGCCGTCCCGTCGAGGCGGAGCATCTGCAGCTCCAGGGGCGGGGACTCGCCCTCCTCCAGGTCGAGCCTGATCTTCTCCCTGACGGCGTCATGGTGATCGGGATGGACGATGGCAAAGACATCCATCCCGACGATATCTTCGGGACGGGACGCACGGAGGAGTTTCATCCCGGCGGGATTGATGTAGGTGATCCTGCCGTCCTGGTGGATCAGGATGCCGTCAGGAGAGAGCTCTACAAGCGTCCGGTATTTCTCCTCGCTCTCGCGCAATGCCTCCTCCGCCTTCCTGCGTTCGGAGATGTCGATGACGGCCGCGAGAGCGCCGGCGTAGGTGCCGCCGGCGTCGAAGATGGGGGACGTCTCAATACCGGTATGGATCCGGTTCCCATCCTTTCGCAGGAAGACGAACTCATGGTGCTCCCGCAGCCCCCGTCTGCCCCGCTCCAGATTGCGTATGCAGGTCTTGGCCTCGCTTTCTTCCATGAACTCGAAGAGGTGCATGCCGATCATCTCATCGACGGTGTATCCGAGCATCTCGGCCATGCGGGGATTCGCGAAGGTCGTATGCCCCTCTGCATCGATGGCCCAGACGCCCTCGTTGAGCGTCTCGATCAGCCGCCGGTATTTCTCCTCGCTCTCGCGGAGCGCCTTCTCCGCCTTCCGGATATCGGTGATGTCCCGGCCGGCCGACTGGAACTCGACCACCCGGCCGTCGGCATCGATAATGGGGCGGTCGGTCCACTGCATCCATCGGATGGATCCGTCTGCGGCGATCACCTCGTGCTCGTAGGTGCTGGCAGCTGCAGGCAGGGTGTTTGATGCATACGCCTCCTCCACGGCGGCTCTGGAGTGCTCGGGCACCAGCATCAGCCATTTCGTGCCGATCAGTTCCCTTCTCGTCCTGCCGAAGAATCTGCAGTAGCCCTCGTTCACGTAGGTGAGCGTGGTGTCGGGCAGCCATCTGCAGACCGCCTCGATCTGCCACTCCACGAGCATCCGGTACCGCTCCTCACTCTCGCGGAGCGCATCTTCCACCTGTTTCCGCCCGCTGATCTCCTCGTGGAGGGCAATGTTTGCGGCCCGCAGGTCTGCAGTGCGCAGGCGCACACGGTCTTCCAGTTTCGCGTACGCCGCATGCAGGGCCTCTTCCGCCCGCCTCCGCTCGGTGAGATCGCGGCAGACGGCAAAGAGGACATCTTCATTGTTCCACTGCCCCTGCGCGATCCGGGTTTCAACCTCGAGCCTCCTGCCGTCCTTTGTCTGGAGCGGAACGGTGCAGAGCTCACGGGTGCCTCCGGTCATGCAATCTATGGCCAGCGCCCCCTCCCGCAGTTCCGGCGGGTGGAGATCGGCAAAGGCCATGGCCGCGAGTTCATTGCGGGAGTAGCCCGTATGCTCCACCACCGCTTCGTTGACCTCGATGATGCGGCCGTCCCGGCCGATGACGAAGAGGAGATCGCTGATGGAGTCGGCAAATGTCTCGAGGTTCTTCTGCTGCAGCAGCAGCCGCTGCTCGCTTTGAATCCTCTCGATGGCGTCGCCGATGATCCTGCCGATGCTGGTGAGCACCGCTGCATCCTCCTCAAGGATGCGGGTGCGCCTCGTGCTCATGACGTTGAGGGCGCCTATGACCGAGTCCTTTCCACGGATGGGGATGCTTGCAGCCGATCTGATGCCATACTTCGCCGCACGATCGGGGGAGAGCCGCCCGTAGCGGTTGGTGATCACCGGTTCCCCCCTGATGAAGACGGTGCGGTAGGGTTCCCGGTCGATCGCCACCGGGCTGACTTCTTCGACGAATGCTGCCGAAAGTCTCTCCGCATAGACGAGGTCTGCCGTGCGGGTCCCGGGCTGCACCAGGTACACCCCGCCTCCGTCATAGGCGAGAAGGCGGAAGGCTACGGCCATCGTCGATCTCAGCAGATCGGGAAGAGTATCGGCGGCATGGGCCGCAGCGATGATCTCATTGAGGATCCGGGCCGTTCTCTTTCCCGCCTGCGCTCTGGGGCGGATCTTCGCCCCTTTTCCGGCACTCCTGAAACTGCGTGTTGCATCTGTCATAGGCGGGTCTTCCTCATCTTCAAACCGCTGGCCCGGCGTGCACCCGTGATAGGCATATAAACCCCTCGATCACCCGTATCCTCCCGAAAAAATCCGCTGATTGTCAGTGTTAGTGAAGACTTTTCATTCGTGTATCTTTACTTTTTTCCCGGGATCTCAGACATAACGGGCCGTCGGGCGATAGCGAAGAGAAGAAATCCGCCCCGGAGGCTGCACAAATATTCCGGCGGTACATCCGGACACGCTGCATCAGGCCTCCGCCCTGCAGGCTGCGTCAGTGCAGAGCAGCGTGAGGATGTCTGCGGCAGAAAGAGCATTCCGGGGAATGCAGCCGGGCGCCAGGCGATGCGCGGAAGCATCTTCCGGCGTTTCCGGATACGGCGATGCTTTGCCTGATTGCGTGAGGGCTTCGGTGGGGCGGGTGAAAGAGTATAATATATTGCGCTCCGTATGCACCGCATTGCACCGGGGTGAGAGGAATGGCAGAGTGGATGTGCACGGTCTGCGGGTATGTCTATAACGAGGATGCGGGAGAGCCGGCAACCAGTACCGAACCGGGAACGAAGTTCGAGGACCTCCCCGAGGACTGGAAGTGCCCGGTCTGCGGTGCGGGCAAAGACGAGTTCGTGCCCCTGTAGCGTCCCGGGCAGGAGCCGGCCCCCAACCCGTCGAGCCAAAGCTCTCCGGCATGTCTGCCCGGGCGGCGATGCGTAAGGGAACCGGGCGAACGGCATTCGCCCTCTCTCCCCCTCGCCGGTCGGCAGGCCGTCATTGCGGTACCGTCCCCCATCAGGCCGGAACGATGATCCCGGCGAAACGCAGCCCCATCCAGAAACCGGATGAGGCCCGGTGGGCTGCAGGCTCGGTTTTGCACATGACCGAACATGACTGTAGTTTCATAGGAACTCTCATGCACCGGCGACCGGTGCAAGCGCAGCCATGAACATCCCTTGCGTTCTGTGCCGACACCCCGGGTCCGGTTTCTCTCCTCTGGTTCTCCCGGGAGATACCGGATCCGTGATGCTCCAGAAAACTCATGGATTTTCATCTGTTGCGCCTGCAGCTCCCGCCGGGGGCTTCATACGCGGTTTTATATGAAGATGGATGGCGGATGTCACCATCCGCTTCCATCCGGTACGCTCATGGCTTTCGAGGGCTGATGCCGTTTCATAGGAACCCTGATGGAGGCATTTGCACCGCTACCGGATTTCGGGGCGGCTCTGGTGTTCTCTGGCGTTTACAGCACCACCATTGCCGGTATTCACCCGGGTTCGGGCCGTTTCTTCGCCCGGGTGATCTTCCTGCGGTAGATGTCTTCCCGCTCCTGCTCTTCGAGGTGCTCTTCGATGTACCGCCGGGTCGCGAGGATGCGGGGTATCAGCACCCTGTCCATCGCGTTCACCTTCCGGCGGGTGCGGGTGATGCTTCCCTCGAGCGCCCGGAGTGTCTCTTCCTCTTCTCCGAGGAGAATCGCCAGATGCAGCACCCGGGAGAAGCGGGCGGCTGCAAGGATGAGGTGAGGCGAGGCGCCGATCGGGCAGTAGCCGGCGATATCGGGCAGCGGAGCGCCTCCGAGCGCAGGCACCCGCAGGCCCAGCATCGACTGCTCGTACAGCGGGATGTCGCCGGGATCGGGCACGGCGTATCCCGCCTCCCGGATGGCCGCCTGCCCGTCGACCATCTCGGCGTTCCGGTACAGCACGTAGGCCGCCGCCAGCGCGTTCTCGAATACTGCCCTGTCCGCCCGGTACTTCGCATAGAGCCGGAAGAACTCAAGCAGCAGCGCATTCAGCTGCTCTTCGAGGAGATCCCGCCCCCGCTCCGCCACCTCCTGGCGCTTCCGAAGCCGCTGCAGCTCGATCCTGGTCGGCCTGATCCCGGGGATGATCCGCCCTGCCACGCCTATCCCTCCGTCTGCCGGGGATAGTGCTCCTCGATCATGGCCGGCTCCATCCTCGTCAGTTCGCTCTCCGGCAGCGTTCCGAGCAGCTGCCAGGCCATGTCGAGACTCTCCTCAATCGGACGCCGTTCGTCTTCTGGCTGCCGGAGAAAGCCCCGCTCGAGCCGGTCGGCAAACGTCAGGTAGAGCCGGTCGATATCCCCGAGGCTCTCCTCGCCGACCACCGCGACAAGGCCTCGAAGCCGGCGTCCCCGCGCATACGCGGCGTACATCTGGTCCCTGACGGCGGCATGATCCTCCCTGGTACGCCCCTCCCCGATTCCCCCCTGCATCAGGCGGGAGAGGGACGGGAGCAGGTCGATGGGCGGGTAGGTGCCCTTCCGGTGCAGGTCGCGCGAGAAGACGATCTGCCCTTCCGTGATATACCCCGTCAGGTCGGGCACCGGATGGGTGATGTCGTCGTTCGGCATGGTGAGGATGGGGAGCTGTGTGATGGAGCCTTTCCTGCCCTTTATCCTGCCCGCACGCTCGTAGATCGACGCAAGGTCGGTGTACATGTACCCCGGGTATCCCCGCCGGCCCGGCACCTCCTCCCGTGCGGCCGCGACCTCGCGGAGGGCTTCGCAGTAGCTGGTCATGTCGGTCAGGATGACCAGCACGTGGTACCCGAGGTCGAACGCCAGGTACTCCGCAACGGTGAGCGCCATCTGCGGCGTGATGAGCCGTTCGATCACCGGATCGTCGGCATGGTTCACGAAGACGACCGCCTGTTCAAGCGCCCCCGTCTCCCGGAAGTTCCTGATGAAGAAATCCCCCTCCTCATACGTGATCCCCATCGCGGCAAAGACCACCGAGAACGATTCCTCTTCGCCTGACACCCGCGCCTGCCGTGCAATCTGTGCCGCCAGACGGGCGTGGGGAAGGCCCGATCCCGAGAAGATCGGGAGTTTCTGCCCCCGGACCAGGGTATTCATGCCGTCGATTGCCGAGATGCCCGTCTCGATGAAGTCGCGGGGGAATTCCCGGGCGGACGGGTTGATCGGGTTGCCGGAGATGGCCCGCATTGTGTCGGGAATGAGGAGCGGTCCGCCGTCGATGGGCTCGCCGGTGCCGCCGAGTATTCTTCCGAGCAGGCCTTCGGTCACCCCCAGCTTCATCGTCTCCCCGGTGAACCGCACCGACGTGCGGGTGGTGTCGATCGCCTCCGTTCCGCCGAAGACCTGCACGATCGCGAGATCCTCCCGGCTCTCCAGCACCCGGCCCGCCCGCCGCTCGCCGGAGGGCACGGTCACCTCCACGACCTCGCCGTACGCCACTCCCTCCACTCCCGAGACGGCGATCAGCGGGCCGGCCACCCGGGTCACCGAGAGATACTCCCGCCCCTTTTGCAAGGGTTTCTCATCCGGAAACGTCCCGTCCATCCCTCATCACCCGATAACGCCCCGTCCTGCCGAGAGTCCGGCGAACGCCTCCGTGATCTCCTGCCCGATACTCCTGTACTCGTCAGCGAACCTCTCGTTCGGAACGAACGGCATCCGTTCGAGGCGGCTTCTAACCGCAAGCCCCCCGACTGCCGCTGCAGAGGCGCCGGCGGCGACGGCATCGCGTGCCAGGCCAAAGAATCGGGCGAGCAGTTCGAGCATCAGGTACTGCTTCTCCACCGTGCAGTAGGTGTCGATGGGGTGGAATGCAGACTGGATGAGGAACCCGTCCCGGATCAGCCTCGCCTGCACGAGCACGAGTTTGTCTTCCTCGGGCAGGACGTCCTCCCCGACGAGCTGGACGGTCTCCAGCAGTTCGCTCTCCGCCTGGAGGATCGCCATCATCTCTGCGCGGTGCTCCGCCCACAACGGGGCTGCGTGCTCTGCCCACCAGCCCTGCATCGCCCCGATGTATGCCGAATACGACGTGAGCCAGTTTATCGCCGGGAAATGCCGTTCGTGCGCGAGGTCTGCATCCAGCGCCCAGAGCACCTTGACGACGCGCAGGGTGTTCTGCGTCACCGGTTCTGAGAAGTCGCCGCCCGGCGGGCTCACCGATCCGATGACCGTCACCGAACCCTCCCGGCCCGGGCTGCCGATTGCGGCAATGCGCCCGGCCCGTTCATAGAAATCCGCCAGGCGGGAGGCGAGGTAGGCGGGATACCCCTGCTCGCCCGGCATCTCCTCAAGCCTGCCTGAGATCTCGCGCATCGCCTCCGCCCACCGCGAGGTGGAGTCTGCCATCAGGGCCACATCGTAGCCCATGTCCCGGAAGTACTCGGCGATCGTGATCCCGGTATAGACGCTCGCCTCGCGTGCCGCCACCGGCATGTTGCTCGTGTTCCCGATGAGCACCGTCCGGTTCATCAGGCTCCTGCCGGTCGTCGGGTCGACGAGAGCCGGGAACTGGCGGAGCACGTCCGCCATCTCGTTCCCGCGCTCCCCGCACCCGACGTACACGATGATCCCGGCGTTCACGTACTTCGCGAGCTGGTGCTGCACGACGGTCTTCCCGGCACCAAACGGCCCGGGCAGTGCTGCCGTCCCGCCTTTTACGAGCGGGAAGAAGGTGTCGATCACCCGCTGGCCGCTGATGAGCGGGTTAATCGGTTCAAGCCGCATCCGGATGGGGCGCGGCTTTCTGACCGGCCAGTACTGGCGCATCCGGATCCTGCGCGTTCGCCCGCCGCCCCTGACGGCGGCAACGATCTCATCGACGGTATACCGCCCGGCAGGAGCGATCTCTTCAACCCTCCCCTGCACGCCGGGCGGCAGCATCACCCGGTGCTCGTGCACCTCGGTCTCCACCACCGACCCGAGGATATCGCCGCCCTCCACCCGGTCCCCCGGACGCACGGCGGGGGTAAAGTCCCACGCTGTATCGCGGCGGAGGCCCGGTGCGGTAAGGCCGCGGACGATGAAGTCGCCGCCGGCATCCCGGAGGACGTCCAGCGGGCGCTGGATGCCGTCGTAGATGCTGCCGAGAAGCCCGGGGCCGAGTTCGACCGAGAGGGGCATGCCGGTCGTCGTCACCGGTTCGCCCGGTGCGATCCCTTCGGTATCCTCGTATACCTGGATGGTTGCCACATCCCGGTCGAGCACGACGATCTCTCCGACGAGCCGGTCGTCTCCCACCCGGACGACCTCGTACATCTGCGCCCCGGCCAGGCGGCGTGCCGAGACGACCGCACCGGAGATCCTGACGACCTCGCCGGTGAGCGTCATGGCGCCCCCCCGCCCTCCCGTGTCCTGAGAGCCGCAAGGACCCTGACCGACCGGGCAAACCGGTCTTCGTGCAGGACCCGCCCCTCCTCTCCTGGGCACTCGACGATCATGGGAAATGCACCCTTCTGTGCACGCACGCGCTCGAGGAGATCCCCGATCAGGACGGCCAGGCTGTCCTGCAGGAGGATGACCCCCACGTCCGGGTCGCGCAGGCAGGAGAGCAGCGCCTCCGCCGCACTCTCCGCATCGTTCGAGACGTAGGTCCGCTTCACGCCGGCGAGCGCGAACCCGAGCGCCATCCGCGTCCCGCCGATTACGGCAGCCTTCACGCCGCTCCCCTCCGGACGGTCAGGAGCGGTTCGATCCGCTCCGGGGGGACCCCGGTCAGCACGCCGGTCAGGGCGACGTGGAGGTTGCGGCGCTCGTACTCGAGCCCGGCCAGATGCTCGATGATTGGCCCGACGGTCAGCGGGTATGCGCTGCCGAGCGCCGCCGCGTGCTCGAGGAAGGCGCGCTCCAGCGCGGAGACGATCGGGACGATGTCGCTTTCGGCCTCGTATGCGGGGATCAGCGCGGCCACGACCGGCCGGTAGGCCGTACCCTCGAGGAGCGCGAGGGCTTCCCGGACGGTCGGGGCTTCCGCCATATGCTCGAGCACCGGCAGGTCGAGGGTAAGGCCGCCCGGGAGCAGGTACTCCATCACCTCTTCCCGGCAGGTGCCGGTCACCTTTGCCGAGAGGACCGCCGTTGCATTGGCGAGATCGATGCGGGCGCCGACGTACGACGCGAGCGCCCCCTGAAGGTGCCGGCTGCTTCGCAGCACCGCCCGCCCGAGTTCCTCGTAGTAGAACCGGTTCAGCGCGGCAGTAAGCGGCATTATCCGCCAGTCTGCGAGGTACCGGGGGAGCGCGTCGCGGAACGCCGGGCCGTAGGGGAACTCTCCGACGAGCTCGGCCACCTCTTCCATGCCGGTCGCACCCGCGATCCGCCGCAGCAGCGCGGCATCGACCCGGCCTGCGGGAAGGAGGGCGCTCTCGATCTCGGACGGCGCGCTGTCCATGTGTTTCCGGATGATCGCGCTCTTGAGCGTGTCGATCTCGAATCCCAACGCCAAGGCATCCAGTAACGGCCGGGCCGCCGCCGGTGCAGCCCGCTCCAGAGCGCGGAGGCTCTGCAGGTGCCATGCCGAGAGAAGGCGGGCGAGCCGGGAGGCATCGCCCGGGATATCCTCGAGAATGCCGCGGGCACGCAGGGTGGCGAGGAGCGTGCCCGGGTCGCGCGCCCCGGCGAGCGGGTAAATCTCCCGCCTGTCGACGAAGGGGGTGCCGGTCGCTTTTACGTAGGCGATCGGGTGGACGAACCGGGCGATCTCCAGGACCGGAATGAAGAAGACGACCATCACGGCGGCCGCGACACCCAGCCCCAGCGCGAGCAGGATGACGGGGGCGATCCCGCCTCCCGCCGGCAGGCCGGCGATCTCGGGGATCATGCTCCCCTTCCCCCTTCAAAGAGCACCGCGGCTATTTCCGGGATGAGCGCCCGCCGCATGCGCTGCAGGCGTCCTGCAAACATCTGGTTTACGAGGCGATCGCCCTGCTCCGTGCGGACGATCACGCCGCCGCCTGCCGCCGCCCCATCCGGTGCCGCCACGACCGGCACCTTTCCTGCCGTCAGTTCCCGGATCAGGGGGAGGTCTTCGCTCCTCCCCTCGATCACCACGCCGGACGGCCCGAGCTCCCGCATCCCCTCCCGGATGAGCCGCCCGAGTATCTCCGGATACTCCGGGGAGTCGGCAAGCGCCCCGAGCCGCTCCTCGGTCCGGGCGAAGCAATCCCTGACGAGTGCGGATCGCGCTTCGCTCACTGCCGTTCGGGCGTCCATGCGTGCTCTGGAGACGATGCGTCCGGAGATGAGCGCCCCTTCGCGCCGCCCTTCCTCGCAGTGCCGTGCGTACGCCCTCCTCCCCTCCTCCTCTGATCGCTTCAGGATGGCCTCTGCCTGCGCCCGGCCCTCCTCCTCGATACCGGCGGCGCGGAGGCGGGCATCGGCGCGTATCTTTTCGATGATTGCGTCTACTGTCAACTCTGCCTCCTCCTATCCGAAGATGCCGATCCCGAAGAGGATCAGGATGGCAACGAGCAGCCCGAAGATCGCGAACGTCTCGGCGATGACGGCGAAGATCAGGCTCCTGCCCAGGGCCTCGCCGGAGCGGGACGTGGCGTCGATCCCTGCCGCGGCGGTGATCCCCTGCCCGATGGCGGAGAGCCCGGCAAATCCCACGGCAAACCCGCTCGCGATCGTCGCCAGCCCGACGAGCGCGGTCACGGTGACGTCCTGCGTGAGGATCCCGGCAAACGCCATGATCAGGACGGCGACCAGGAGTCCATAGATCGCCTGGGTCTCCGGGATGACGGAGAAGACGAGACTTCTGCCGAACATCTCCTCGTCCTCCGCGGTCGCCGAGACCCCGGATGCGGCCGCGATCCCCTGCCCGATCGCGGAGAGCCCGGCAAGCCCGACCGCGAGCCCCGCGCCGACGGCAGCAAACCCTGCCGCGAGCGTGGCGGTGACATCCTGCGTGAGGATCCCGGTAAACGCCATGATCAGGACGGCGGTAAGCAGCCCGTAGATCGCCTGGGTCTCCGGGATGACGGAGAAGACCAGGCTCTTGCCGAACATCTCCTCTCTTGCCTCCGTCGCCGCAATCCCGGATGCCGCGGTGATCCCCTGCCCGATCGCGGAGAGCCCGGCAAGCCCGACCGCGAGCCCTGCACCGACGGCAGCAAACCCTGCCGCGAGCGTGGCGGTGACGTCCTGCGTGAGGATCCCGGTAAACGCCATGATCAGGATGGCGGTGAGCAGCCCGTAGATCGCCTGGGTCTCCGGGACGACGGAGAAGACCAGGCTCTTGCCGAACGCCTCCGGGCTTTTTGCCGATGCGGCAATCCCGGATGCGGCGGTGATCCCCTGCCCGACGGCGGAGAGCCCGGCAAACCCGACGGCCGATCCCGCACCGATGGCGGCCAGGCCCGCCGCATCCGAGACCGCGAGATCGCCGGTCAAAAATCCGGTGAACGAGAGGATCAGGACCGCGGTGAGCAGCCCGTAGATTGCCTGGGTCTCAGGGATCACGGAGAAGACCAGGCTCCGGCCGACCGACTCTTCTGCATGGGTGGATGCGGTGATCCCCGCACCGGCTGCGATCCCCTGTCCGATGGCGGAGAGCCCGGCAAGCCCGACGACCAGTCCCGCACCGACGGCGGCAAGCCCCATCGAGAACGAGACGCTGCCCCCCTCTCCGCCGAGCAGGCCGGTCGAGAGCAGGATCAGCACCGCCACCAGGAGGCCGTAGATGCCCTGTGTCTGGGGCACCGCCTGGAAGAGGAGGTATGTTCCGAACTTCTCGGGTCTGGCGGCGAGAGCGCCGGCGCCGGCCGCGCCGGCGATGCCGACCCCGATGCCCGATCCGACGGCGGATAGCCCGACGGCGAGCCCTGCTCCGGTGACGGCAAGTACGCTGCCGATATCGGTCACCATTCCTCCTCCCCCCGCACACGGAGGCTGTAGCGCCGCTTTGATGCGAACGGTGCGAACGGCCGGCCTCCGCCGGTATAGAACTTACCGAAGAACTCGACATACTGCAGCCGGAGCGAGTGGATCATACCGCCGAGCGCCTGCAGCACCAGATTCAGGGCATGGGCGATCACGGCAAAGGCGATCGCGACGGCGAGGAGTCCGGGGTGGATCGCGGCGATCATCCCGGTCAGGATGTTTATCGTCAGCGCGATGCCGAGCGTCGCGAGATCGAGCGCCAGGATACGGGTATACGAGAGCCAGTCGCCCAGGAAGTTCGTGATCCTGAATGCGCCGAGCGGGCCGTAGGCGTAGAGGATCATGCCGATGCCGGCAACGCCGCCGATCGCGGCGAGCATCGATACCGCCGGGGGAAAATCCCGCCACCCGAAGAATTCGAGCAGCAGGACCGCGGCGGCAGGCTGCAGGACGAACCAGGATCCCTGTTCGAAGATGCCGTTTTGGGTGCGGTGCGCCGCGACGTTCTGCCATAGGCCCAGGAGCAGGCCGGCATTGATCTGCACCACGCCGATGGCCAGCGCCACGATCAGGATATCGACGGGCTGGGCGAGGGGATCGACCACGGCAAACGGCATCCGGATCCCGAAGAACCGCGGGAGGAGGTCGCCGAAGAAACCGCCCTGCAGGATCCCGAAGAGGATGCCCGCCGCGCCGCAGGCGATCATGATCAGGGAGAGGTCACGGATCGACCGGCTGCCCTGCCCGAGCGTGCGGTAGCCAAAGCATGCCCCCAGGAGCAGGATGAGGCCGTAGCCCGCGTCACCGAGCATGAACCCGAAGAACAGGACGATGATCGGGGCGATGATGGCCGTCGGATCGATCCCGCCGTACCTCGGCACGGCAAACATGCTCGTCAGCATCTCAAAGGGCCTCGCCCAGAGCGGGTTGTCGTAGGCGACGGGGACGGACAGGCTCGCCGGATCGGGCGGGCGAAACCTGCAGAACGCAAGCCCCCCGGATGCCTGCTCGACCAGCGCCTCGACCGCCGCCCGATCGGAGGCCCGGACGAACCCCTCGATCACCACGCTCTCCTGCGTGGTGCCGGCAAGGCCGAAGGCCTCGCCCTCCTCCCTGACCGCATCCAGCTCCTCCCGGTACGCCCGGAGCAGGTTGCCGAGTTCCCCGGCGATCGCCTGCACCTCCTCCCGGATCTCCTCCTGCCGGGCGCGAATCTCCTCCCGCTCCGCCATGAGCCGGCGGTGCACCTCCTCCGGGCTGCCGGCGAGCCCCGGGACCGATATCGGCTCGAAGGGAAACCCGCGGAGTGCCTCTTCGACGGCGGGTCGGTATTCGTTCACGGCGGCGACGACGATCGTGGCCGTATCCTTCTCGGCATGGGAGAGCACCAGCACTTCCTCGATGCCCAGGGCATCGATTGCACCGGACACGCCGTCTGCGGCATCGAGGGGCACGCTGCCGGCGATGACGGTGAGGTAGGCGGAGGTGCCGATATGCTCGGGATGCACCCCGAGCGGCAGGAGGTAGCCGACCGCCCGGAGGTCGGCATCGATCTCGCCGGCACGCTCATCGAGCCCCTTCCCCTCCTGCTCCAGCGTAACAGCCCGCCAGCCTCTCCGGATCAGGCCGTCGAGATGCGGGGCGAGGTCGCGGAACGGCAGGCCCAAAACAGGGATGGGCCTCCTGCGGGGCGGAACAAGGAGATCGCGGAGAGCACCCTTTCTTTCCGGGAGCGTCTCTGAGATCGCGGCCAGAATGCGGTCGATCTTCAGCCGGTATACGGTGGAGTCGGCGGTGTATTCCGCCCGTTCGCCCGGATTCAGCGCCGGAGCGTTCTCTCCGGGAGGTTCGTGCACCCCCTGCACCTCCAGCAGGCCGGATTCATGGAGCGACCGGACGACCGTCTCTGCGTGCGAGGCGTGGACGCCGATCGTGACGAAGAGCATCTCAGCGGGCGACAGCATCCCTCTCACCTGCCACGCTCCGGAGGATGAACTCGACGGCGCGCGGGATCTGCGCCTGCGCTTCCTGCACAAGAGCCTCCGCACGCTCCTTCCCGTCCCGCCGTATCTGCTCCGCCTCGCTGTCGGCCGCCGCACGGGCCGCTTCAATGATCCGCTCCCGCTCCCGCTGCGCATCGCCCTCCCATCTTGAAAGGATCGCGTTCCGCTCGATGCCCGCCTGTCGGATCCGTTCATCGGCGCGGGATCGGGCGTCGGCAACGAGCGTCATCGCCTCGCGCTCCGCCTCTTTGATCCGGGTTATCTCGTCGGCAACCATCCCGATCACCCCATCTTACCGCACCACCAGGACGTGGGAGCTCGCTGCATGCGCAACCGTCTCGCTCACCCCCCCGAGCATCATCGGGGCGAGGTTCGATCGCCCTTTCGCGCCGATGACGACGAGCGTGGGTTCTGCCGACGCGATGATCGCCAGCAGCTCCGCGATGGCGTTTCCTGTCCTGAGCACGGTGGTGACCTTTGCAAACCCGAGGGATGCAAACCTCTGCTTCAGGTCAGAAAGCCGCCGGGCGTCGCGCCGATTGAATTCCTCGATCTGCGTGGCCGTTGCATACGCCAGCGTCCGGAGATCCTGGATGTGGACGACCATCACCTCTTCGGGGCCGGCATGGACCGTCTGCTCGACGAATGGGATGCATTTTTCCGCATCAGGCGAGAAGTCGGTGGCGAAGAGCACCCGCTGCAGCAGCCTGTCTTTTGCGAGCGTGCAGGCGGCTTCGCCGACGGGCTCGATGAGGCGCAGCTTGAGGATGAGCACCGGGCGGTCTGCGTGGTGGAGCACGTTCTCGGTCTCGTTTCCAAGAAACGTCTCTCTGAGTATGCCTGCGGGGTGCGAGCCCATGAGAATGACCGAGGATTGGTCCTGTGCCGCACGTTCGATGATCTCCACCCAGGGGATGCCGACTGCGACGTCGTACCGAACCGAAGGCGTCCCGGCCGCCTCAAGACGCCGTTTCCATTCCCTAAGGACCTTCCTGCTGTATTCGACGGCCCCGGGATCGGCCTCCGCCTCCCGCTTCAACACGACGTGGAGGAGGGTGACCTCCCGGATCCCGGCACGGACCAAGTCGCTGACGGCGCAGAACATTCGTTCGGTGACGCCGGAGATTTCGACGGGAAACAGCATGGTTGCAAACATCAGAACCGCCACGCTATAGTCGATGCCGCAATATAACCGCTTCGCCCCGGACGGTGGCCGGTGCAGGATCACTACCCGATGCCATCGTCCGCCTTCCTCCGCCCGCAACGGGTACATGGAATGCGGACGGAGATCTGCCGCCGTGAAGCGTTGCGTAAGGCCTCTGGAGCGCTTTCCCGGGACATTGGCGCAATTTCCGGTTCTGCCGATCCGTTCGTTGAGGCGAGATAGATCGAGACTGCCGACCTGCCGGGAGATTGGCAGATGCAATCTTTCCGGCGAATCCATACACCGTGATCATCAAAATCTCTGATGCGCGTGAGATGCAATAAAGTTATTAAAAAAAATTGAACTATCCGTTCCCGGTCAGGAAACACCGCCTGCGTTTGCGAGTGCCGGTATTTCTTCACGCCGGGAATGACGCGGGTCTCATCCAGCTCTTTCTCGCCTGCTTATCTCTGCTTTGCCATCCGTGCGATCTCCTCCTGAGGCAGCGCAGCATACCGGTGATCCGATACCACCGATGCCATCAGATCCGGATCGCTCTCCAGGAGGCCGGTGAGGTTGTTCAACAATGCGCGGAGCGGGGGGTATTCTGGTTCGGTTCGCGAGTAGTACATCCAGAGCCCGTTACGCCGGGCAGTCACCAGGCCAGCGTAACGGAGCACGGTGAGATGGCGTGAGATCTTTGTCTGGGGCATTCCAAGGGCCACCTGTATCTGACAGACGCAGAGCTCGGATGTTCCGAGCAGAAGGTATATCCTGAGCCGGGTTTCGTCCGAGAGTGCCTTAAAGATGGTGGCATAGGAGTGGAGTCTGTCCTGCTCCTGGCGATGCGGGCCGGTCGTCATATGCGATCATCTCTTGTTATGTGCAGATATTCAAGGGTATTCATACGATCATGCCGGCGGTCTGGAGAAGCTGGAATACGAGACCGGTGAGGACCGCAACTCCCAGTACCGTAACGATAAACGCTGCGAGAAGCCTGCGTTCAAAGAAGGAAGCGAGCAGGGTCACTTCCGGGACACTCGCGCCTGCCCCGCCGATGATGAGCGCCATGATCGCCCCGATTCCCATCCCTTTGGCAGCCAGTACTCCGCTGATGGGGATGATCGTCTCTGCGCGGATGTACATCGGGATGCCGATGACCGCGGCGACCGGGATGGCGAGCGGGTTTTCCGGGCCGGCAAGCCCGACGATCAGGTCTTCGGGGACAAAACCGTAGATGAACGCTCCTATCGCGGCACCCAGGACGAGATAGGGTACAACCTGGCGGAAGAGATCGGATGCGAACCGAACTGCCGATCGCATACGCGTACCATGGCCGGTCGGCGCTGCGCTGGCTGTTTCGCACGCGCAGGAACAACAGCCTGCCGCCGGGGTGGCTGCATTGCTGCCCTCGCCCCTCACAAACGCCCTGACAAATCGGAGATATCCACGGCGCTCAAGCGCAAGGCCGGAAAGGATGGCGATTCCAAACGCCATAATGCTGTATACCAGCGTCAGGGCGGGGCCGAAGAGCGCGAGCACCAGAAAGACGATGACCGGGTTTAAGAGCGGCGATGCAAAGAGATATGCCATGCATGCCCCGAACGGGGCGCCGGCTCTGATCAATCCCAGGAGTATCGGGATCGTCGAACAGGAGCAGAACGGGGTGAGCGCGCCGAATACAGCACCCATGGCGGTGCCTGTCACCGGGCGTTGTGCGGTGAGCGTGCGTCTGATCTTCTCCGGCGGGATATACTCCTGGATGAGTCCGACCAGGAAACTGATGCCGATAAAGAGCAGCAGCAGTTCAGCCGTAATGATGAGAAAATACTGCCCAGCAGTGACGAAATCATTGATGCCGATCATAATATCTGTATATTCGGATATACAAATATACATTCCTTCCGGTGCGCTTATCCTGTGAAGGATCAGGCCGGTCCGGTCAGTGCAGAGGTTCTCGCCGCCGTGAACGCTTGCGTCCCCGTGTAGGATGCCGCTGGCGATTCGCTTCGTGGGGAGGCGGCTTGCAGGGATGGGAAACTCCACCCCGGGTAGAGGCAATACTCCCGGCATACATCGGATCCGGCATGCCTGCGCCCGGATTATCGATCTCCCTATGAACATTACGCCGATTTGCCAATAGCGATCCATTAATGCTTTAGGATCAATGCAGGGCTAATCCCCGCCATTTCAATGGCGGGATACAGCCCGTCCACCAAAAATTCTAACGACATATGGTGCATATGATACTATGAAATGGTCAAGCAAGGGCACTGGATAAGTGCAAGAGGGTGCGTATATAACGTAAATTATCACTTCGTATGGTCTGTGAAATATCGCCGAAAGGTTCTGATCGGTGATGTTGCTGAGACTCTTACAGATCTTCATGCATCAATCGCTCAAGATAAAGGATTCATCCTGAACGCTCAGGAAGTCATGCCCGATCATGTCCACCTCTTTGTCACCGCCCATCCGAAATTTGCTCCTGCCACCATCGTCAAGATCGTGAAAGGGATCACTGCCAAGAAACTCTTTGCACAGTATCCCGATCTGCGAAAACAGGTATGGAAAGGTCATCTCTGGAACCCGTCATATTATGTCGGAACGTGCGGAGCTACGACAAAAGAGGTTATTCAGAAGTATATCGAGACTCAGAAAGCGATGTGACCATGCAGATGAAAGCGTATCGCTATCGCCTCTACCCGACAACATCCCAAGTCTCTCAGATGGAGCGGACGCTGGAGATCTGCCGATGGGTCTATAGCGAGACGCTTGCCTTGCGCAAGGACAGAAACACATCTCTATTACGAATCGAAACGTCAGATCCTTCTCTGGAAGAAAGAGCATCCTGAACTTTCCACCGTCTATTCTCAGGTCTTGCAGGACGTCTCCATGCGTGTGGATCTTGCCTTCAAAGCCTTCTTCCGGCGGGTGAAAAGGCAGGGGAGAATCCCGGATACCCCCGGTTCAAGGGAAAGGGCCGATACGGCAGTTTCACATATCCGCAGTATGGATTCAAACTCGACGGGGATCGTCTCCGCCTCTCGAAGATCGGAGACGTGAAGATCGTCCTCCACCGACCTATCAAAGGGACGATCAAGACGCTCACGATCCGACGCCCGGCAACCGGGAAGTGGTATGCCTGCTTCTCGGTCGAGTATGAGCCTGCTCCAGCACCACAGAAGGAGACAGTAATCGGGATCGATGTCGGCCTTGAATCATTTGCCACTCTCTCAAACGGTGGGAAGATCGAGAATCCCCGGTTCTTCCGTACCGACGAGAAGGCTCTCGAAAGCAGAGAAAGGCACTCCTGAACAAAAGAAAGCCAGAAAGATCGTCGCACACGTTCATGAACGGATCGCCAATAGACGGCTCAATTTTGCTCACCAGACCTCCCGGAAATTGGTGGATCGGTTCGGCATGATCGTGTTCGAGGATTTGCACATTCAAAATCTGCAAAAGAACCACCATCTGGCAAAAAGCATCGCGGATGTGGCATGGAGGATGTTCGTCACGATCACAGAGAGCAAAGCGGAAGAAGCTGGCTCTCGTGTTGTTCTGGCGAACCCCAGAAACACCTCGCAGATGTGCTCCAGATGTGGAATAATGGTCAAAAAGACGCTTTCTGATCGCGTTCATTCCTGCCCGCATTGCGGGTTGGTGATGGATCGCGACCAGAACGCGGCGATCAATATTATGAGATTGGGACTGCAATCTCAGGGATAACATCCCAGGATGCCTCCGACTGAAGTCGGGGGAGCAGTCACATGCCTTCCTCTACACGGCTTCCAATTGGCTATCCCCCAGGGGAGATCCCATCCCCTCGGTCCAGAGCACGGGACAGCCGGGGGAAACCGGACCCGGAGTGTCTGTGCAACGTCAAGAATTTTCATTCGTTGCGCCTGCAGCCTCTTCCGGCAGCTTCATACGCAGTTTCACATGAAAATCGAGCCGGCATCTGTAGATGGAGGGCTCTCGCCTATTGGTTTTTGCACTCCTGTACACGGCTTTCCGTCGGCTATCCTCGCGGGGGAGGGGCAGACGGGGAGGGGGTCTCCCCCCATTAGCGTTAACTTATCATATGGGCGCAATGAATTGCTGTTGATACCGCTGAGTTTCAAGCAGTTGACGAGCTCTCCGCGATTGCCCCCGAAAGTCTATTTGCAATGAGATTTTGGCGA
>JAHKLN010000007.1 GCA_020854755.1 Methanomicrobiaceae archaeon
CTCCCCCTCCCCGGAACCCCTCCCCCTGTGAGGATAGCCAGTGGGAAGCCGTACACGGGAGCGGATGGAGTTAAGCGCCGGAAGCCTTCCATTTTACAAACGGTTTGCATTTTTATATGAAAACGGGTGGTGAGCAGCACCGCGCATTATCATCCTGTATGCTTGTGGCCCTGGACTCATGTGGTTTCATGCGAAACGCCCATGAAGCCCCCGAAGGGGCTGCAGGCACGACTGGTGAAAATTCATGAGCCTGCACCGATACGCTGTGTCCTGTTTCAACCGGCTATCCCGGGACAGTGGACCGCAGGAAGCATCCCGGAGACTGCTCACCACCGTCCGCAAAAACGGGATCGCCGGGAAGACCGAATCGGGATACCTCTACCTCTCCCGTTTGCGCCTGCAGTCCGCAGGGCTTCACCTGCGTTTCGGGAGGAGTTCCCCAGGCAACACTGCGGTCCGGATGCGAGCATACGGCAGGCGGAGGGGTCAAGTGAATGGAAGTTCCTCTTCTCCTCTGCTGAACGGAGCACTGCGAGATTGCGTGGCCGGATAGACTGCTTCGACCGCCCCTGCCGATAGGGTTCGTTTGACGATGTCTGTTCCGCTCTGTCCCGGTGCACCGGCCGGAGACACGGGCATACTATGAAACCTCTCTGTATTCGGGTTATTCTTTGAACGTCTCCTTCGTATGCCCAGATTAAAGCGTGGAGCGGGGGCGGAAAGTATATGAATCTTTGGACCAGTAAGGCATCGGCCTTCAGAATACCCGCGCGACATTGACGGGTCCGGTAGAATACAGCCGATTTCGGGAACGGATGGACCGCGGGTACGGCACGGACAATCGCGATGAGCGAATTGATCGGAGGATATCTCCGCATTCGGCGGAGGTGAGATGTGATGGCAGAGCAGAAAAAACCGGAAAAGAGAATGGTGAATGAGAAGAGCAAGGACGAGGATCTGGAGCAGTTTCGGGAGGACTCGACTGGCCAGTATCTCACGACGAACCAGGGGGTGCGGGTCAGCCATACCGACGACTCGCTGAAGTCAGGCGAGCGAGGCCCGACCCTGATGGAGGACTTCCACTTCCGAGAAAAGCTGACGCATTTTGACCACGAGCGGATTCCGGAGAGGGTCGTCCACGCACGCGGATCCGGTGCGCACGGCTACTTCCAGGTCTACGAATCGATGGCGGAGTACACAAAGGCGGCGTTCCTGCAGGATCCAAGCAAGAAGACGCCTGTCTTCGTCCGGTTCTCGACCGTGGTCGGATCTCGCGGATCTGCCGATACGGTACGGGACGTCCGGGGATTTGCGACGAAGTTCTATACCGAGGAGGGCACCTACGATCTCGTCGGCAACAACATGCCGGTCTTCTTCATCCAGGACGCGATCAAGTTCCCGGATCTCGTCCACGCCATCAAGCCGGAACAGCCAAACGAGATGCCGCAGGCCTCCGCCGCCCACGACACCTTCTGGGACTTTGTCGGCAACCTGCCCGAGATCACCCATATGATCATGTGGGTGCTCTCAGACCGTGCCCTCCCGCGGAGCTACCGGATGATGCAGGGATTCGGGGTGCATACCTTCAGGTTCGTCAACGCTGCCGGTAAAGGGCGCTTTGTGAAGTTCCACTGGAGGCCGCTCCTCGGCGTCCACTCCCTTGTCTGGGATGAGACCCAGAAGATCGCCGGGAAAGACCCCGACTTCAACCGGCGCGACCTCTGGGAGGCGATCGAGATGGGCGACTACCCGGAGTACGAGCTCGGAGTGCAGATCATCGAAGAGGAGGATGAGTTCAAGTTCGACTTCGATCTGCTGGACGCCACAAAGATCGTGCCCGAGGAGGACGTCCCGATCCGGTGGATCGGGAAGATGACCCTGAACCGGAACCCCGATAATTTCTTTGCCGAGACCGAGCAGGTCGCGTTCCACCCGGGGAACGTCGTGCCGGGGATCGACTTCACCAACGATCCTCTCCTGCAGGGCCGCCTCTTCTCGTACCTCGACACCCAGCTGATCCGTCTCGGCGGGCCGAACTTCCACGAGATCCCGATCAACCGCCCGCTCGCCCCCCTGCACAACAACCAGCGCGAAGGCTATCACCGGATGATGATCAACCGGGGGCAGACCAGCTACTTCCCAAACGCTCTGCGGGACAACTATCCGAGGCCTGCGCCTGAGGAGGAAGGTGGATATGTCCACTACACCGAGAAGGTCGAGGGGCGCAAGGTCCGTGCGCGGAGCGAGAGTTTCAAGGACCACTTCAGCCAGGCGGCGCTCTTCTGGAACAGCATGTCGGACCCGGAAAAGGAGCATATCGTCAAGGCCTTCCACTTCGAGCTCGGGAAGGTCGAGGATGTCGAGGTCCGGAAGCGTGTGGTCGATCTCATCAACAACGTCGACGGCGATCTGGCGGTGCGCATCGCAGAAGGCATCGGGGTCAGTCCTCCGGCAACGAAGGGCGGGGCCGGCGTCACGAAGAAATCACCGAACCTCAGCCAGCTCACCACCATGATGGACACCATAAAAAGCAGGAAGATCGCCGTCCTGCTTGCGGAGGGGTTCAACCACGCCGAACTGATGCAGGTGACGCAGGCGCTCAAGGGTGCCGGGGCACACCCGCAGATCATCTCGCAGTTCCACGGCACGGTCAGGAGCAGCGACGGACAGGAGGTGATGGTCGACAAGAGCTACGTCACGACCGCCTCGGTGCTCTTTGACGCAGTCTACATCCCGGGCGGAAAGCAGCATATCGAGACGCTGAAGACGCACGGGTATGCGATTCATTTCATCAACGAGGCATTCAAGCACTGCAAGCCGATCGGGGCGACGGGCGAAGGGGTCGATCTCCTGACGGCGGCAGACCTCGAAGGGGTGGAGACGGCATCCCCGGAGGCGGACGGAGATGTGCTCTCACGGCAGGGCGTGGTGACGATCCGGAATCCGAAAGGTATCGACTCCTTCAATGAGCGCTACATCGAGGCCATCGCGCGCCACAGGCACTGGGACCGCGAAAAGAAAGAGCGCGTGCCCGCCTGATCGGCTGCCGAGCAGATGGAGGAAGGGCAGCAGCCCTTTCCCACCCGCTACGGAGCGGACACCCTGCAGCAGGCGCGCACCTGTCGGATGAGATGCTGAACGATGCCGGTTGATGCAGCCGTATCTGCTGCGGCCCTGGCGTATGCGTATTGCAGAGATGCGGATCTCTGCCGGCATCGCCCTTGCAGCGCTTGCGATTCCTGCTGCGCTCGCGCTCCAGCTCTGGCCGACCGGGGTCAAATTCACCTGGCGTGCGATCTGGATAGAGGAGGCCGGTATCGGCTCTGGATGGCACGTTGACGGGGCCGCGGCAGGGACGATTTCGCCGCCGATTCCTGACCGGCAACTCGCCACGCAAAAAACGCCCCTCCGCAACGAACCGCCGGCGGCTCTCCTGCCCCGGGGCATATCTTTTTACGGGTACATTGTTCCTATGAATGTGCAGACCATCTGCATGATTGCATATGAGCGAAAAGTTTCCAGGGCGTGGCCCTCGTCCGTTCCGGGACAGGCCCCGCGAAATGCACAAGACCATCTGCTCCGATTGTGGCCGGGAGTGCGAGGTGCCCTTCAAGCCCACAGAAGGCAGGCCGGTATACTGTAGAGAATGCCTCCCCAGGCACAGAAAACCCAGATTCTAACTCTTTTTATGTGACGGAGAGGCTGTCCGGGACAATCTGTCCGGCAGGCCCCCTGTCCGGCGCCCGTGAGCATCCGGCACATGATCCGCTGCCGCATCCATTGGGGGCACGAATCCAAGATCCGGCTGCTCCCCTGAGATTGCCGTGAAAGGGAGAGGAGTTCGCGGATGTCCCCGGTGATGTTTATCGGCCGCGGTTCGGGGCAATTCTTTCTATCTGCCGCAGGCCTGCCCGTTCTCAGGGGTTGCCTTTTAAATATGCCTGCAGCGCATCGTATAGTATGGCATCGCCTCTATTAGCAGTCGTCCTCTCGTTCTTCATCCCCGGGCTCGGGCAGTTCTATACCGGGCAGTTCCTGAAGGCGGTGATCCTGTTCGTTCTGGCAATCGTCTTCGGCGGTCTGTCAACGATAGGGATCGGCATCCCATTCTACGTGATTGTCTGGCTGTACAGCATGTATGACGCTTATGTGGCGGCAAAACGCTGACCGCTCCTCTCCGTCTTTTTCACGGCCACGCGCCCGTTACTGCAGGACAAACAGCATGGCAAGCCCGATCGCCGCCATGACTCCCGCAAAGATCAGGCGGAGCTCCCGCGGCGGGAGGAGATGCGCTGCCCGCACGCCTATCTGGGCGCAGGGGATGGTTGCGCCTGCAAGGATCGCCCACTGGAGGAGGTCGATATACCCGATCGAGAGCGCCGGGAGGCCGGCGACGCCGAGCCCGTTGACGATATAGGCAATGGCCCCGCCGGTCGAGGAGAAGAGGATGCAGGCGGACGAAGTGCCCACCGCCTGGTGCATGGAGAAACCGAGGAGCATCACAAGGACCGGCACCATGACGATCCCGCCTCCCATGCCCATGGCCCCGCTGAGGACGCCGACGCCGAGGCCTGCAATAATCCAGTACGGGAGATGACGCCCGGGCTCTGCGGATGCCGATTCGGGAATCGGCACGAGCATCCGTACGGCAGCGCCGAGGACGACGAGGCCGAAAGCGATCTTCAGCACGTCTCCCGGCAGGTGTGCGGCGATCGTCCCTCCGAGGAGTGCCCCGATGACCGATACGCAGCCGATGGGGACTGCCGCCTTCCAGAGTACCGCATTCCGGCGGTGGTGCCCCCAGGCACCGCTCATTGCCGTGGGCACCGCCACCGCGAGACCGGTCCCGAACGCGACCCTGATGGCAAGCGTCCCGTCGATCCCCATGGCGGTCAGCAGCCAGTACTGGACCGGCACCATGATGAAGCACCCGCCGAGGCCTATCAGTCCTGAAGAGAATCCGGCGATTGCGCCGACCGCGAGCAGAATCAGGAGATAGAGGTGGGGGTCCATGGGAGGTTAGCTACTAATACTTAGTCATGAACCATGATAAAAGGTGGGAGACACCGGCTCCCGCTCTCCTCACACGATCAGCCTCCTCCTCATCAGGCGTATGGCAATGGCGAAGAAGATCGCTGTCACCACGGCGATCCAGCCGAGATGGACGTATATCATCGGGCTGAACTGGGTGAGCGTGATCGACCGGTTCACGCCCACGACATGGGTGAGCGGCAGGAACCCGAGCGCCAGGTACTGGATAGGGAGCGGCAGGATGGTGAGGGGGAAGAAGGTGCCGCTGAAGAGGAACATCGGGGTGATGAAGAGGTAGGACGGGTAGTTGAGTGCGTCGATGCTCGGGGTGATCGCAGTAAAACACATCGCGATGCTTGCAAAGAGCAGCCCTGCAAGGAAGGCGAAGGGAATCACCAGAAGGGACGCCGGGAGGTCGACCACACCGAAGGCGATGAGCACCGGGAGCATCAGGCTTGCATAGATCAGGCTTCTCGTGGCGCCCCAGAGGATCTCGCCTGCGATGACCTCCTCGATGCTGATCGGGGTCGCAATGATCGCATCAAACGTCTTCTGGTAGTACATCCGCACAAACGACGAGTAGGTGCATTCATAGAAGGCAGAGAACATGACCGATATCGAGATGAGGGCGGGAGCGATGAACCGCACATAGGGGATGCCGTCGACTGCTTCGATGTACGTGCCCAGACCGAATCCGAGGGCAAGGAGATAGAGGAGCGGCTCGATGAACGGGGGGAGAAAGTTCACCCGGTACGTCTTTAAGAAAGCATCCAGGTTTCTCCGCCAGACCTTCCATGCGTAGCCGGTGATAAAAAAGAGCCGCAGTCCCATGGCTATTCCCTCAGGGTTCTCCCGGTGAGTTTCAGGAAGACGTCCTCGAGCGTCGCCGGGCGTGCAAGCACTCTCTTCGGATCGCAGGTCTCAAGGAGGGTTCTTGCGACCTCATGGGGGCTGTCGGTGAAGACCTGCACCATATCCCCAAACGTCTCAAACGGCATGTCCATATCCTGCAGGCATGCGACCACGTCGGGGGCATACTCCGCCTCGACGATGTCGGCCCCGACATGCTCCAGGATAAGATCCTGCGGATTCCCCTCGACCAGTATCTTTGCGTTGTCCATGATGACGAGCCTGTCGCAGAGGCGTGCGGCCTCGTCCAGGTAATGGGTGGTGAGTACGATGGTCTTTCCCAGCGCCTGCAGGCTCTTCAGCTTCTCCCAGATGATGTGCCGGGCCTGCGGATCGAGCCCGATGGTGGGTTCGTCGAGGACGAGCATCTCCGGCATGTTCACGAGCGCTCTCGCAAGGATCAGCCGCCGTTTCATGCCTCCCGAGAGCTTGTCGATCATTACGTCTCGCTTCTCCTGCAGCTGCACGAACTCGAGGAGCTCCTCAATCCGCGCATCCGCCTCCGCCCGCGGAATGCCGAAGTAGCGGGAGTAGACCAGGAGGTTTCGGTAGACGGTGAAGTCGGGATCAAGGTTGTTCTCCTGCGGCACCACCCCGAGCTGCCGCTTGATCTCGCGGGGATGCGCATCGACGTCCATGCCAAAGACCGCGAGGCTGCCGCCCGTCCTCGGAGAGATGCACTGGATCATCTTCATGGTCGTGGTCTTCCCCGCACCGTTCGGCCCGAGGAATCCAAAGACCTCTCCCTTCCTGACCTCAAAGCCGATCCGGTCCACTGCAACAAGGGTGCCGAACCGCTTTTCCAGACGGTCTGCGCTGATTATGGCACTGATGCAAGCCCCTCCCGTGAAGTAGTAAGGGCGTGCCTCCACTCAATGCTTTCGCTCGGCGGCAGGGCCGCCGCCGGGAGTGCGCATCTCCGCAGATGCGGCGATCTCCTGATGTCTTCTGATTGCACTGGCGCGCTCTGCCGGCAGAGGATCTATCTGGTAGACCCTGCGGCAGGCCTGCAGGCTGCTTACGGCCTGCAATTGCCTGAGGGCACGGGATGAGCGCTTCAGCCCGTATACGCCCGCTCACAACCTTCATATCCCGGGAGCGCCACACCCATCATACGGCAACAGCGAGGATTTTTGAGAGGATCGCAGGGCGATCATCATCGCGTGCACCGGGATGCCGGTCGTGAATCATGTTTTTCTGTAGAGTCGCAGGCAGCGGAGAGTGTGGGCGATGGACGGATCCTTAAAACCGGCGGCCGTATTTGTCCGGAGGACGGAGAGTCGCGGCCTCGGCGTGTTTGCAGGCAGGGCTTATGCACCCGGTGACCTGATCGAGGTGTGCCCCGTGATCGTCATGGACAGCGAAGAGAGCCGGCACCTGGATCAGACCGAGCTCTTCAACTACTACTTTGCCTGGGGCGAGAGGGAGGAGGGGGTTGCCATCGCCCTCGGCTACGGATCCCTGTACAACCATTCCTATCATCCAAACGCGGATCATATCCCCGATTATGCGCATAACCAGATCCGGGTGTATGCCTATCGCCCTATCGGGGAGGGCGAGGAGATCACCATCAATTACGCGGGCAGGCCCGGGTGCCGGGATCCCGTCTGGTTCAGCGTTCACGAGGGTGGGTCAACGACCCGGAACTGAAAGGTGCAGGCATCCCCTGTCTGGTACGTTCTGCTCCCGTGCACGGTTTCCCACCTCCAATCCTCTCAGGGGGTTGGAGGAGAGGGGATCTCCCCCCATGAAGATGCCCGCCACGATCCGCTGCACGGGACTGCCGGGAACAGCGGGTCCGGGATGCATATCCTGTCCATGAACCGCACCATCTCTCAGGCCCGAAGCATTGATCTCCACCGGTCGGGCCTGAAGCAGCGCCTCAATACGGTTTTTTGGTCCCTGGCAGAAATACGGTCGGCGATGCGGGCACTGTCTGCCGACCGTTATGTATGCATACCCTGACTCCGGTGCTGATAGAGATAGAAACCCCTAGGGATGAAGGGAGGGGTATAAACCGTCCCCGCGCCATCCCTCCCGATCGGATCCGGCATCGTGCTGCTCGATTCTCAGCGGACGATATGGCGATCGCGTCGCCCGGACGGACTCTATTGTTTCTGCGGAGAATATACAGGCTTCTCTATGTTTTCCAGTGGAAATGAAGGGGTTCTATTGAGTCACCGGAAAATAAAAAGCATCTCTATATTTGCTCTATGGAGTTATGTGGCGCTATGGTGACTCTGTTTGCCGGCCGGAGGTCTCACGGAATCCCGATTCTCTGCAGCAGTACCCATTTCCATTGCCATTCCCGGGGAAGAGCGGGGTCGTGGTGAGATCCGGCATGAGGAGCGATCGAGAGGGAGAGAAGGCGCGCCTGCTCCTGCATCGGATCCGATGATGATCCGGTGACATCGTTGTATCGACTGATTTCCCGCTCTTCCGCCTCACACGTCCGGATGCCGCACTGGCATGGAGAGCGTCGCCGGGAGCTCATGCCGGTGCCGAACAGGGACGATGAATGCCCCCTGTTTGCACCCTCCAATTATATACAGGGAGATTTATTTTTCAAAAATTATATATTGCTGCATTTCTTTTTATTCTAAGTGCACCATGACGGATACGGATAGTGAGAACAGGTTAATCAGGATCTTCAATGAACTCAAGGAGAAGGGTTTGATCGCCCGGAACAGGAGGCTCATCCCGAATCCCTTTGTCTCGAGCTTTCAGGGCCTCTTTGTGATCCTCTACAGCAGGAAAAACATCCGGCACATGATGTCCAGGCTGGACGACAACGCACTCCGCTATGTGCTGCTGCACGAGGAGAGCCATCTGAGAAAAGGGGCTTTTTCAAACCTGAAGGTCGTCCTCTTCCCCCTGGTTGCAGGGCTTATTCTCTTTGCGTATCCGTTCCATATGCTCATTGATCTGGGCCTGCAGGCCGGCAACACCTGCGTGATGCTGTCGCAGTTCGGCAGTGCTGTTCCCGCAGCGCTTGCTGCGATCGTCTTTGCGCTCATTGCCATACCGCTGTTCTACCGGCTCTTCTATCACGAGCTGCACCAGGACGAGTTCGATGCGGACAGGTACGCGGCGGAGACCTTAAAAGAGCACTTCAGCATTGATCGGCCGTCCGAGATCCTGGATACTGCGCTTACCTGCATCCAGGGCATGATCACCGTCGAGAACCAGAATGTCGCATCGCGCCTCTTTTCGGGTCTGATCCTGGTGCTCGGCATCTACCCTGACTACCATCCCCCGGTAGCCGCCCGGGTGGAGACGGTGAGACGGGAGGTCGACGGGCAGTCGCCAACCGCACTCCCGGACGCAGAGGCATCGACTGCCGGATGACGGCAGACGATCTTTTCGTTCCCGGCAGGGCCTCTTCTGAAGTGATGATCCTGTATCATCAAAGTCATTTCGGCACGTCTATCCGCACCTGCAATCGCTTAAGGATATACGGGCGATCGAGGAACCGGCATCGCCCCGGTTTCGCATGCAGCCCCTATCACTGTGGAGGAGGCTCCCTCTCGTAAAAAGCGATCCGGAGTGCCCTCAACGCCTCAATCCATATGGCAAATGCAGGGAACAGAGACCTGGAACCGATTCGATCAACAAAAAGAAATAGTGCATAATAGGCCTTTTGGCGGTATGCGCCGACGGCACCGCCTGCATGGGCCTGTCCGGATTCGAACCGGAGATCTTCGCCGTGTAAGGGCGATGTCATGACCAGCTAGACCACAGGCCCGATTAGCCTACAATTTTGCTCCTGTATTGTATTAAATATATGGTACCCGCCGGCATCCGGCATGAGGACAGGGCAGAGTCCCCGATCGGCCCGGGAGCGGAGCGGGCAGCTGATAGCTCACGTGACTGCGCGGGTATCCGGAGCGTTACCGTCCTCGTGATCGCCGCCGCACCGCTGCTCCCGGCCTGCGCCCCTGCCTCGCGTTCGTGGCGGCCGGGTGTGCGGATTTCCACCGGCTATAGCCCGGCGGCGGAGGGGACAATGCCTCCCGCGGTCTGCCGGTTGTCCAGATCCGGCAGAAAACCGGATCCGGGATACCTGCACCGAATTCATCGATATTCATTGTGATGCCTCTGCTGTTCACCGGTACTGGGGTTCCCGTGAAACCACATGAGTCCAGGGGCACAGGCATACCGGATGAAAGCAGATGGTGACATTCACCACCCATTTTCATATAAAATGCCGATGAAGCCCCGGGAGGGCTACAGGCGCAACCGATGAAAATCCGTGAGTTTTCTGGAGTGTCATGGATCCAGTATCTCACGGGTCTCCCGGTATAGTGGGCCGAGAGAGGTATCCCAATGGGGGTGGGGGCAGGGGAGGGGGAGACCGCCACGGCCTACCGTGACGTGATAGCCAACGGGACAACCGGATCCGCGGCATCTTGCATTCAGTTCATCGACGTTCATCGATTGAGCCTCGTGATCACCAGGGCTCTGTCGGGGTGTTCGGGCTGATCCCGGAATCGCTTCTTCAGGCAGGGTGGAGAGGATCGGAAAGGGGGCTTTCACCGTCAACCCCGCGGGTTGAGCAGGGTGCCGGGAGCACGGCATTCCGGCCGCCAGAGACAGGAAAAGCGCAGGGCCCATTTGTTTTTGCAATAGCAGCCGCAGAGCGGGGATCCGCGCACCCATCAGACAAAACCGGCAGGAATCGTTGTTCAAAGCCGGTATTCTGGGAGCATGCCCGATTCGTATGGGAAATATTTATTGTCCCAAAGGTACAAAGCGCCGGTATCTGCCCCTCACGGAGATCCTGTATGCGTCCGTTTCCAGATACATCCGCTCAACTGCCTGCCGGATACCACTGCTTCGACGAACTGGATGAATGCGTCGTCATCCTCAAACCAGACGGAACGGTTGCATGGGTGAGCGGATCGGTCGAGAAATACTTCGGGATCAGGGACGAAGCCGTCAGGGGCGAATCCGCGGAGCGGTTCGTCAGGCAGCATCTTGCACCCTTTCTGCCCGACGAGAAATGCATCAGAAGGATCGCCGATATCCTGGAGCATCGGGAGGAGGTATCAGAGGTTGCCTGCCGGATGCAGATGCAGCAGGACAGGGAACGCCGGTTCACCCTGTTCACCCGCGTGATGAGCCAGAAACCGTATGAAGGGATGATGCTCGTCCGGTTCCGCGACAGTACCGGACAGAAACAGATGGAAGAAAGACTCCGGGAAAGCGAAGAGAAATACTTCCGGTTCTTCCAGGAAGATCTGACCGGAGATTGCCTCATATCGCCAGAAGGGCGATTTATCGCCTGCAACCCGGCTTTCCTGGCGATCTTTGGGTTTACATCTCCTGATGAGGCGCTTGCAAGCACCATCCAGTCGCTCTACACGCATCCG
Organism: Methanomicrobiaceae archaeon; assembly: GCA_020854755.1. Taxonomy (GTDB): domain Archaea; phylum Halobacteriota; class Methanomicrobia; order Methanomicrobiales; family Methanoculleaceae; genus JAHKLN01. The sequence goes on from JAHKLN010000007.1 coordinate 11,313, forward strand.
CAGGAATGGACCGGATTTCTGGAGCGGCTGCTTTTGGAGAGAAAAATCAAGAATCACTCAATGATACTGCGGCGGCGCAACGGCCAGCCGGTCCATATCATGGCGAACTTCGTCGGCACGTTCGACGAGAACGATCGGTTACAAGAGATCCGGGGGTACCTGTATGACGACACGGTGCGCAGGAAGGCGGAAGACACCCTGATGGAGAGTGAGGAGCGCTACAGGAACCTGGTTGAACAGTCACCGGATGCGATCACGCTCTTCCGGGATGACTGCTGCATCTATGCCAACAGGGCAGCGGTCACGCTCTATGGTGCCCCATCACCCGGGGAGATCGTGGGCAGGCACATCCTCGACCTCGTGCACCCGGACTCCCTGAAACTCGTTCTCCAGCGGAACCGTGAGGTGCTGGAGAAGGGCAGTGTCCCCCCTGCCGAAGTCACGATCCTCCGTCTCGACGGCAGGAGCGTTGTTGTGGAGAGCACGAGATCGAGCACCTCGTATCAGGGCAGCCCCGCCATCCAGATCGTGATGCGGGATATCACGGAACGGAGGCAGTCCGAACTGGAACGTGCCGCACTGCACGAGCAGCTCGAATCCGCACATAGAGAGGCAAGCCTCTACCTGGATATCCTGACGCACGACATCAAGAACACGGAGAACGTCTCGAATCTCTACGCCGACCTCCTCACCGAAACCGTGACGGGAGAAGCGCTCAATTACGTGGAGAAGCTCCGGCGCAGCATTAAAAAGAGCATCGAGATCCTCGCTAACGTCTCCACCATACGGCGGATTCACCGGGGATCGCCCGAGCTCTGGCCGGTGGACCTTGATGACGTGATCCGGACGGAGATCAGCCACTTCCCAAACACCACCATTCATTACGCGGGTGCGTCCCGTCAGGTCTGGGCGGACAACCTCCTCCCCGAGGTCTTTGCCAACCTTATCGGCAACGCCGTGAAGTTCGGGGGGCCCGACGTATGCATTGGCGTCCGGGTCTGCAGAGAGGGGGAGTTCGCCAGGATCTTGATCGAGGATACCGGTCCGGGCGTGCCTGAGGAACAGAAAAGCGATATATTTCGCATGTATGAGAAAAGGAGGAGAGGCGTCGGCGAAGGGCTCGGGCTCTACCTGGTGCGGTTGCTCATCGAGCGCTATGGGGGCAGGATCTGGGTAGAGGACCGGGTGCCGGGGCATTCCGGGGAGGGGGCGGTCTTTGCGTTCACGCTCCGGGAAGCCGGAGGGGGCGGCGGGAAGAGGTGAGCCGCAGGAAGATTCCCGACCGCTCCCCTGTCTGCGGACCAATGCGGCAGGATTACCCGAGTGCGACGTCGAGCACCATCATCACCAGAAACCCGCCGAGAAAGCCGGTCGTCGCCGATCCTTCCTCGCCGTGGAGCCGGGATTCAGGGATCACCTCTTCAACCACCACAAAGACCATCGCCCCCGCCGCAAACGCAAGCGCATAGGGGAGCAGCGGGCGGGCAACGATCACCAGAGCCGCCCCAATGACTGCAGCAACCGGTTCGACCACTGCAGAGAGCTGGCCGAACCAGAAGCTTTTGAAGCGGGATATGCCGTCCCTCCGTAGCGGCAGCGAGATTGCAACGCCTTCAGGAAGATTCTGGATCCCTATCCCGATAGCAAGCGCAACCGCACCCGCAATGGCTGCATCGGGATAGCCCGCAGCAGCCGCCCCGAAAGCAACCCCGATAGCGAGACCTTCGGGTATGTTGTGCAGGGTGATCGCGAGCACCAGGAGAGATGTCCGGTGAAGCGAGGTCTTCACCCCTTCCGCCTCTTCAATCGGAAACCCGATACGGAGATGGGGCACCACGCAGTCGAGTGACCAGATAAAGATCCATCCGGCCGTAAAACCTGCGGCTGCCGGTATCCACGGGATCGCGCCAATCTCATCGGCCAGAGCGATTGCAGGAATGAGCAGAGACCAGAAACTGGCGGCGATCATCACACCTGCAGCAAACCCGAGCATCCCATCGAGAAGCCGCTGGTTGATGCTCCGGGTGAAGAAGACGAGCGATGCTCCGAGCGCAGTCAGACCCCACGTGAAGCAGCCGGCGATCAGGGCCTGCACAACAGGGTCCTGACCGATAACGAACTCAACAAACACCCGGACCACCATGGTGCCAAAGTGACAGACTCATCCTTTGACCATCCCTGCTCCAATCCGCCTCTTCGCGGAGGCGCGCCGCCGGGAATAATGAACAATGCCGATCCCGGCTCTCATCGCGGAAACTTCGAGAGAAGGGGCGGCGTCTCGATGCACCTGCCGATAACAACCCGCGGCCGTGAAAACAAAACTCCCCCGCTGTCATCCGTCTGAAGCCCCGTGCATGCAGATCACCTTCATGCCATTTCCCGGTTTCGCTGCAGCAAAGAGAAAGGCTGATTGCAATGGACTCCGGCACCCCTCCATTATAGCCATACCAGGGCCCTGCGCCCGGATGGGATACTGCGTGCAGGCGGCCTGCGGGCATCGTCCGCGTTTCCCATGAAACCACATGAGTCCAGGGCCACAGGCATACAGGATGACCATGGACGGGGATGATCACCGCCCACTTTCATACAAAACGCCCATGAAGCCCCCGAGGGGGGCTGCAGGCGCAACTGATGAAAATCCATGAGTTTTCTGGAGCATCACGGATCCGGTACCTCCCGGGTCTCCCGGTAGAGTGGACCGAGGGGGACATCCCAACGGGGGGGGACCGGGGCGGGATGCTCCCCCCGGTCCGCAGGAACAGGACAGCGAAGGAAGACCGAACCCGGGATATCTGCGCAGAACTCAGGGAGTTTCATGGTCGTGCCTGTGCGGTTCTCCAGCGCATCCGTGTTTCGGGATGGGCTCCTCCACAATAATGAAGTCAGCGTACCTCCAGAATAGTGTATGCAGAACAGAGTCCCCCTGCCGGAACTACAGGAGCGTATGGAGCGTTTCAGGGTTCAGATGGATGCAGACAATCCGGATTGGGAGATCGCCGCCATCTTCAGCAAAATCAATCTCTACTACTTCACGGGCACCATGCAGGATGGCATGCTGCTGATCCCCCGTGACGATGAGGCGGTGCTCTGGGTGCGCCGCAATTATGACCGGGCGCTGGACGAATCTTTCTTTCCCCGAATCAGGCAGATGGGCAGTTTTCGCGATGCCGCAAAGGACAGCAGGAAGATACGAAACAACGTACATCTGGAGGCCGAAGTGGTGCCTCTGGCACTGCTGCGGAGATTTTTGAAACACTTCCCCTGTTCTGATGTCCGGCCGCTCGATGCCGTGGTGGCAGGGCTCAGGGCGGTCAAGAGCGCCTATGAACTCTCGTTCATGGAAGAGGCCGGCGAGATTCACCGCCGGGTGCTCGAAGAGCGCGCGCCCGGGATACTCAGCGAGGGGATGAGCGAAGCGGTCTTTGCAGGCAGGCTGTACGCCCTCATGGTCGAGGAGGGGCACCACGGAGTCGTCCGGTTCGGCATGTTCGATACCGAGATTGCGGTAGGCCAGATCGGGTTCGGCGAGAGTTCGATCTACCCGACCAGTTTCGACGGACCGGGGGGGAACTATGGCATGAGCCCCGCCGTCCCGACGCTCGGAAGCCGGACGAGAAGGCTCAAATCCGGCGATCTGGTCTTTGTCGACGTCGGATGCGGCGTTGCCGGGTATCACACCGACAAGACCATGACCTATATGTTTGGAAAACCGATTCCAGACGAAGCTATCGAGCACCACCGGCGATGCGTGGAGATTCAGCATGAGATCGCGTCCCTCCTGAAACCGGGGGCGCATCCCTCTGACATCTACGACGCCATTACGGCGGATCTGCCCCTGGAATTCTCAAAGAACTTTATGGGATACGACAACCGGCGGGTGAAATTTCTCGGTCACGGCATCGGCCTGCAGGTCGACGAACCGCCTGTGATTGCCGGAGGATTTCACGAGCCGCTGCAGGCGGGGATGGTCATCGCACTCGAGCCCAAGATCGGGGTGAAGGATGTCGGGATGGTGGGGATCGAGAATACCTTCGTGGTCGCTCCGGGGGGCGGGCGGTGCATTACCGGAGAGCACCCCGGGCTGATGCCTCTATACTGAGCGGACCTGTTTCTGCCGGGCGCGGCGAGATAAAGCGCAGGGCAATGAGCGCAATCGATGCGATCGGGCGATCCGGAAGGGATGGATGTCCGGGAGCCGCGGGATCCTGCGCGTCATCTCCGCACCGCGTATCCTGCTCTCCGGAGCATCTGCACCATCTCCCGTTCCCGCTCCGCAGCGCCGCACGCCTCCCGGAGCCCGGTCAGGCGCTCGTCCTCTGAAGCGAGAAACCGCTCCGACATGGTCCGGGCTGCTCTCCGCCCTTCTGCGTTGAGAATCAGGAGACGCCAGCAGCCGAATTCCCGGCATACACCGGCCGGGTGGCATGCACGCTACAGTATACTTCCCCGTCTCCAGGAGAGTATCGCAGAGACGGGCATGTCTCCGGGCAGCGCTTTGGGGTGCTTCGGTCGGCATACAGCTCCATCCTGTCGGGATCGACCGTCACCGCCGTCCTCTCCCCGGTGTACCGGTTCAGCAGAAGAAAGGCAGGGCCGCCCAGATTATCCTGTACAGCGCGCACCGTACCCATATAAGTACAGCATTCCCCGCACTGGTTGCA
>JAHKLN010000095.1 GCA_020854755.1 Methanomicrobiaceae archaeon
ATATCGGCTTCCTCCAGCTCCTCTGCTCCACGCCGGACATGCCGACCCTGTATGTGAGGAAGAGCGACATGTACCTCCTGGACCGCTTCCTCTCCGAACGCGGAGACGAGCTCTGGCAGGAGATTCCCTGGGATGCCGGCGAGGAGTTCGATCGGAGCCTGAAGACGGCGATGCTCCTTGCCGACTGGGTGAGCGAGGCGGGCGAGGAGCAGATCTGCGAGCGATACGGCGTCGGGCCCGGGGATATCTACGGCATGGTGGAGAGCGTCAACTGGCTCATCCATGCAAGCGGCCATCTGGCCCGGATGTTTGCGCCCGATCTCGCACGGCACGTGGCAGAGATGGAACTGCGCACCCGGCACGGGATCAGGGAGGAGCTCCTCCCGCTCATCCGCCTCCGCGGGATCGGGCGGGTGCGCGCCCGCCGCCTCTTCAACAACGGCCTCGGAAGCATCGAGGCAATCCGGGAGGCCGGACAGGCAGAGGTCGGGCGGATCCTCGGGCGGGGGATCGCGGAGCAGATATTTAAGCAGATTGAAGGGAATGAAATGGAGATGGAAGAGACATACGAGCAGCAATCGACCCTCCTCCACTTTGGATGATGGATATGGGCAGCCCGGCATGCGATATATTCCAGGCTCGATTCGAAATTGCCGGGAAGAGACGGTTTCTCGATGAGATCCGGGCAATAGCCGACGGGTCCGGGACGCATATCATCTTCTTCGATGCGGACGCCGTCGCAGGAAGAGAGCACGTGGAGGCGGCGCTCCGGCACGCATGGCGATCCTATGTCCATGGCACGCCCATAGCAAACTCGTTTGAGATGGAGGCGCTCCTCTTTGCCGCAGGCACGAGGCAGTGCTCCGCTGCAACCGGATTCGGCATCCATGAGGGCGAAAACCGCGCCTATATCTGCATATGCCCGCCCTCTGCCGCTGCAGCAGACCGGCTCGGCGCACTCGTCACCTATGTGGAAGAGGACTGGGAGATGATCACGCCCGAGGACCGGGAGCGCCTGATGGCCCTCTTCTCCGTCACCCCAGAGGAGGTGGAGGCGGTCGGCGTCCATCGGTTCCGCGAGCTCGTGATCGAGCGGGTCGCCCTCCTGGAGGTCTACCGGTGAGAGGCCTTACCGCGATGATGCGTGGGTGAGGATATGCGCTATCTCCGGGATGATGATCTCCCGGGTGGCGAGCGTGACGGCTTTTACCGAACCCGGGATACAGAAGACCGCCCCCCCGCCGACGGTGCCCGCGACGGCGCGTGACAGGATTGCAGCGGTGCCGATCTCCTCAAAGCTCTTCAACCGGAATACCTCCCCGAACCCGTCCATTCTCTTTTCGAGGAGCGGTGCAACTGCTTCGATGGTGCAGTCGTCCCTGGTAAGGCCGGTGCCGCCGGTGATGACGATGCAGGACGCCTTTCTGAGTGCTGTGTAGAGTTCGGACCTGATCCGGCCGATATCGTCGGGAACAATAGCATAGTGAACGACGTCTATATTGGCCCCGATGAGGAGATCCCGGATCGTCCGGCCTCCTGTATCAGTCTCGGGGGTCCTTGTCGTGGAGACGGTGATGACGCCTGCAGTCACATGAACCGGTTTAATATGATTGCTCTCCATGAAAGGATCTTGCCCCGTAATATCACTTAATTTATCCTGATCTCACAGGCCGGGATGAGACGCGGGTTCCCCTGACCCCTTTGTTTCCAGTGGAGAATACACAGGTACGCGACTGCATCCGTTGCCGGTATCGGCGAGAACCCGACCCGGATCGATGGGGTCGGTACCCGTTCACAGAGTATAAATATTATGAGTCACACAATTACAAATAGCCGCTATCATAGTTTTTCATGATGATGAACCACGTGCCGTATCATCGTTGAGTTCCACTGGAAACCAAGGGGTCCAGGGGCGGCTGGATTCCCGCACACCGGCTGCAGCCTGATCCAGACAATTCCGGAGGAATGTATCAGCAAATTCTCTGCATGATTCTCCACCGGAGTTCCACTGGAAATGAAGGGGTTAAGAGACATCACAAATCGATCACCTTATTAGCGCAGCGCTCAAAAAATTCCCGTCCTGGAAAGATCCTCCCGGTGGCCACATGTCCGATGAAAATACCAATCCTATGGGTTTGTTTAAAAAATATCTTACCAACAGGAGGATATTTAAAAACCGCGAAGTGCTGAGGCACAGCTACAGGCCGCACATTCTCCCGCACAGGAAGCCCCAGATCGATCAGGTGGCCTCCATTCTCGCTCCGGCGCTCAATAACGAGACGCCGTCAAATATCCTGATCTACGGAAAGACCGGTACGGGCAAGACCGCAAGCGTCAGGTATGTCGGATCCGAACTGGTAAACGCCAGTGCCCTCACCGAGACCCAGTGCCGCATCGTCCACCTGAACTGCGAGGTGATCGATACCCAGTACCGGGTGCTGGCCCAGATTGCCAACTCCCTTGAAGACGTCGATCAGCATCCGAGCGACAGCGCCAGAAGCCATATTCCGATGACCGGGTGGCCGACCGACCAGGTGTATGCGGAGCTCAAGAACCAGCTGGAGGCCAACGGCGGTGTGCTGGTCATTGTCCTTGACGAGATCGACAAGCTGGTCAAGAAGAGCGGGGACGATACCCTCTACAACCTGACCAGGATCAACTCCGATCTCAGGCACGCCAAGGTGAGCATCATCGGCATATCAAACGATCTCCGGTTCACCGACTTTCTTGACCCACGGGTCCTCTCCTCGCTATCGGAAGAGGAGATCGTCTTCCCGCCGTACAATGCACCGCAGCTCTGCGATATTCTGCAGCAGAGGGCCGAGCTGGCGTTCGTTGAAGGTGTCCTCGAGGAGAGCGTCATACCGCTCTGCGCTGCTCTTGCAGCCCAGGAGCACGGCGACGCCCGCCGGGCGCTCGACCTGCTCAGGGTCTCGGGCGAACTCGCCGACCGGGACAACAGCACGATGGTGATCGAGAAGCATGTCAAGATGGCGCAGGAGAAGATCGAGACCGACAGCATGGTGGAGTGCGTCTCCACCCTCCCGACCCAGAGCAAGGCGGTCCTGTACTCGATGCTGATACTGGAGCAGATGGGAAAACGCATCTTCACAAGCGGTGAGGTGTCGGTGGTCTACCGCGAGATCGCCCGCGTCCTCGACCTCGATGTCCTGACGCACCGGCGGATCACGGATCTCATCTCGGAGCTGAATATGCTCGGCGTGATCAATACGCGTGTCGTGAGCAGGGGACGCTACGGACGGACGAAGGAGATGTGGTTCGATGCCACGACCCAGAAGATCGAGGACGTCATCTCCCGGGATCCCCGGCTCTCGGACCAAAGATTGAAACAGATAGATACCAACCGCTTAAGGGCAATGTTCAGGTGATACAAGTGGATGAGAAGGATCTTCTGCTTCTCCACCTCCTGGAGGAGAACAGTCAGATAACGACGCAGGAACTTGCGGTCATGGTCGGCGTCGAGGAGGAAGAGGCTGGCGGGCGGATCCGCAGAATGGAAGAGTCGCGCATCATCAGGAAATACACGACGATCATCGACTGGGAACGGGCAGGCAACGGAGAGGTTTCAGCGATCATCGAGCTGAAGGTGAACCCTGAGCGGGATTTCGGGTATGATCGCATTGCAGAGCGCATTGCCAGGTTCCGGCAGGTCCGCTCCGTCCGCCTGATCACCGGCATCTACGATATCCAGCTGGTGGTCACCGGCAGGAGCATGGGCGAGATTGCGCGCTTTGTATCGGAGCAGATCGCTCCGATGGACAGGATCCGGGAGACGGCGACGCATATCATCATGAAGTCCTATAAGGAGAACGGACATATCTTCTTCGAGCGAGGGGAGCCGGAGCGCCTTCCCTACTCATTGTGAGGGGCGACATGAGGGACTTCATCTCCACACGGGCGCACGCCATTCCTCACTCGGGCATCAGGAAGTTCTTCGACCTGATCGAGACGATGGACGGCGTCATATCGCTCGGCGTCGGCGAACCTGATTTTATGACGCCCTGGAACATCTCGGAGGCGAGCATATACTCAATCGAGCAGGGATCCACCTCATATACCTCCAATAAGGGGACGCCGCAGCTCAGGACCGCCATCTCTGACTACCTCTCCTCCCGGTTCGGGCTCGATTATCACCCGGAGGATGAGATCATCATCACCAGCGGCGTCTCCGAGGCGCAGGACATCGCCATCCGCGCCGTGGTGGATCCGGGCGACGAGGTGCTCGTCGCAGAGCCCTGCTATGTGGCATACGGGCCGTGCATCACCCTTGCCGGCGGGGTGCCGGTCCCGGTCCCGTGCACCGAACGGGACGAGTTCCGGGTGACTGCCGATGCGCTGACGGAGCGGATCACGCCGCGGACGAAGGCGATCATCCTGAACTTTCCGAATAACCCTACGGGCGGCGTGATGGGCAGATCCGATTACGAGGCGATTGCAGACGTGATCGTGGACCGCGATCTCCTGCTGATCAGCGACGAGGTCTATGCGGAACTGACCTATGAGGGAAGCCACTTCGCTGCGGCGACCCTCGACGCACTCCGCGATCGCACGATCACGCTCAACGGATTCTCAAAGGCCTTTGCGATGACCGGCTGGCGCATAGGCTATCTCTGTGCCCCGCCTGAACTCTGCGATGCTGCGCTGAAGATTCACCAGTACGTTATGCTCTGCGCACCGGTGATGGGACAGGCGGCGGCATACCAGGCGCTCCGAAACGCGGAGGCGGATAAGGACAATATGGTTCGGGAATACCGCATGCGGCGAAACCTCTTTGTCCGGGGGTTAAACAGGGTCGGGCTGCCCTGCCATCTTCCCAGCGGAGCGTTCTACGCGTTCCCGTCCATCAAAGATACCGGAATGACCGATTTTGAATTCTCTGAAGCGCTGCTTAAAGAACAGCGTGTGGCGGTGGTGCCGGGCAGCGTCTTCGGGGAGTCGGGTGCCGGTCATATCAGGTGCTCCTATGCTGTGTCCCGGGAGAATCTCAAAACTGCCCTTTCACGAATTGAAGAGTTCATGTCAGACATAAAATGAAATAGCAACCTCATATTTTCGATTGGAATGGGAAGGTTTTTTATACTCCCTATTGTCATAAAGAACTGCCGGAGACCGGTTCGTCTGACGAACGGCGGCGGATCGACCCCTTTATTTCCACTGGAGATATGGAAAAATTCTGCGATCGGATCTGCCGGCGGCCGCATACCCGCCTTCGATGTTCTGCATACCTTCCCGCAAAACAGTAAAGATTATCCGGTTCCCGCCATTTCGGCCCGCCGGAAAATTCAAAAACATCGAGACACCCGTTGGGGTATTCGGTGAAGCAGACCGGAATATGAGATCCCGGGCGAGACCATTTTCCAGTGGAAGAAAAGGGGTCAGAATGGATACGGCGGCCGCCATCCCGGTGGGATGCCGCCCAAGGCGCACCGGAGCGGAACATCCGGGACGCATCGGATCCGGGGTATCTGCCATCTTTTAAACGGTTTTCATGGTTGTGCTTGTGCTGCTTGCCAGCACCTGGCGGTTCATATAACACCGCGTATGAAGCCCCTGCTGGGGCCACAGGTGCAACTGATGAAACTTCATGAGCGGATATCGATAACCCGGACCCGGTTTTCTCCGACTATCCCGGTGCAGTGGACCGCAGGAACAATCGCCAGGGGGGGACCGGGGAGGGGGAGAACCCCTCCCCCCGGATGAAGCGCCGGGGAGTAGCCGTGTACGGAGGCGCAAAGAGTCAAGCGGCGAAAGGCTTTCATTTCAGAAATCGGCTTGATTTTCATGTGAAAGTGGGTGGTGCTGCTTACCAGCCACCTTCATCCTGTATGCCTGTGGACCTGGATTCATGCGGTTTCATGTAAACATCCCGGGATTTCCCGGAGGCTCTTCGTGGCCAGGCCCGAGCCGGCCGCCTCGAGAGGTTCTATCGGTCTTGCCTGCAGCCCGCAGGACTTCCATCTGGTGTTCCGGAGCGCCGGCGATCACGCCGTGCAAATCCCGATCCGGCATCGGGCGCATTCGGGTTCTCTTCGATCGATCAACAGACCGGCCCCGGCAGACCGGAATACGAAAAAGGAATGGAATCCCGGTTCCTGGATTGTATCTTAACTTTTATCAGTATGAACCGCTCCATCCTACATGATATAATGAGCTGTACAGTTATCGTCGGTGGATTCTTCGGGGATGAGGGGAAGGGAAAGATTGTCGCTCATATTGCGCATAAAGACAGGCCCGCCATCATCTCACGCGGAGGAGTGGGCCCGAACGCAGGCCATACTGTCATGAAGGGCGCAACGGAATACGGCGTTCGGATGGTACCCTCGGGCTTCATCTATCCGGATGCACGCCTCTGCATCGGCGCCGGAGTGCTCGTGGATCCCCGCGTCTTTCTGCACGAGGTCGATATGCTCGGTGTTCGCGGAAGAATCTTCGTCGACGGGCGCTGCGGCATCATCGAGGAGGAGCATATCGCCCGTGATCGGGGGAGCGAGCACCTCAGGGCCACCATCGGGAGCACGGGCACCGGCTGCGGCCCTGCCAATGCCGACCGGGTGATGCGGACGCTGCGGCAGGCAAAGGATCTCCCGGAACTTGCCGACTATATCACCGACGTCCCCCTCGAGCTGAATACCGCCATCGATGAAGGGAGGGTGGTGCTGCTTGAGGGAACGCAGGGTTTCGGGATCTCCCTCTTCTACGGCACGTACCCGTACGTCACCAGCAAGGACACCTCCGCATCCCAGATAGCCGCCGATAACGGCGTCGGACCCACCCGGATCGACGACGTGATCGTCGTCTTCAAGGCGTACCCGACCCGGGTGGGTGAAGGGCCGTTTACGACCGAGCTGTCCGTGACGCGGTCGCATGAGATGGGCATCGAGGAGTACGGGACCGTCACGCACCGGCAGCGGCGCATCGGCCAGTGGGACGGTGCGATGGCGCGCTACTCTGCAATGGTCAACGGATGCACGCAGGCAGCGATCACCGGTATCGACCGCGTCGATGAGGAATGCTTCGGCGCAACAGAGTATGCCCGCCTTACCCCGAAGGCAAAGGAGTTTGTCAGGCAGGCGGAGGAGGATATCGGAGTGCCCGTAACGCTGATCTCGACCGGCCCCGAGGTATCGCAGATCGTTGATCTGAGAGGTGAGATATGAGAAGAAAGCTGCTTGATATCATCTGCTGCCCGGTGTGCAAGGGCGACCTTGTCCTGCAGGTGACAGAAGAGGATGAGGAGGAGATCCTCTCCGGCAGCCTTTTGTGCAATGCCTGCCGCGTCACCTACGAGATCAGCGAGGGAATCCCGAACCTGCTCCCCCGGACAGCAAGCGAGGACTGATTCTTCAGATGACAGACTGCGAGATCCACCTGAACCGGCGCGGCATCAATACGATCGAGCCTCCCGCCGAAGTGACGGTAGCGCCCGGGGAAACCCTGGACCTGCGGCTGATCAACCACGGCTCTCCCCTGCACATCACGCTCTCGTCTTCGAACTCCGGAATGTTCACCGATTTTTTCCATGAGAATCTCTTTGTAAGGGATGAAGACCGCTACGCCATCCCGATCAGGGAGGATGCCTACGCAGGCTTCTTCGACGTCAGCGTCATCACCGGCTACGGCGCCTGCAAGGCATCGTTTCGGGTGATTGTGCAGCCGCCTGCACGTGCAGAAGAGCCTGTCCCGGAGGAGGCGCGCATCCCCGTTCGCCCGGCCCGGCGGCGGAGGTTCCCGCTGCCGGCAGGGATGCTTCTTGCCGCGTCTCTTCTCCTGTACTCCTCCTGGCTTCTCTTCCGCCTGGAGGCCCTGAACTATCTGGCATTCCTCGCGCTGCTGCTTGGAGTCTTTGCGGTATGGTACTGGCAGCGTTCGTGATCGCTGCGTCGCTGCTGGTCGACCGGGCGCTTGGGGATCCCAGAACCCCTCTCCACCCGGTCGCGCTGCTCGGGCGGTTCATCGGCTGGTGGGGCGTCCCGTCCCGGTATCCCGTCCGCCTTCAGCGCATCGCAGGGGTGTTCCTCTGCCTGCTGACGGCGTCCCTCTTTGCCGCTCCGTTCCTGCTCTTCGAGCGGCTCGCCCCCTGGTACCTCTACCTGATTGCGGGGCCGTTCATGCTCAAGGCCTGCTTTGCGTGGCGGGCGCTGGAGGAGCATACCCGCGCTGTGGCGGACGCGCTTTCGACCGATATCGGGAGCGGGAGAAAGCAGGCTGCGATGATGGTGAGCCGCGAGACCTCGGACCTCGGGGGCGAGGAGGTGCTCTCGGCGGCCTACGAATCCCTCACCGAGAATCTGGTGGACAGCATCATCGCTCCGCTTCTGTACTTTGCCGTCTTCGGGCTTGCGGGGGCGGCGTTCTACCGTGCCGCAAACACCATGGATGCCATGCTCGGTTATCGGGACGAGCGGGAGCAGCTCGGATGGTGCCCTGCCCGCCTCGACGATCTGCTCACCTTCATACCGGCCCGCGCCGCAGGCATCATACTGCTCGGATACTTCGCCGTGCGGGGCAGGTTTTCCGAAGCGTACGCCGCGCTCCGCCGCGACGCGCAGAAGCGCCCCGGGCCGAACGGGGGCATCCCCATGGCCATAATCGCCGGCGGCGTCGGCGTCCGGTTCAGGAAACCGGGCGGCTATGAGATCGGTATTCCGGAACGGGCGCTTGAAGCGGCGGGGGACGATCTGATCCGCGCTGTCAGGAGTGCTCTGCTCATCTTTGCCCTGATTGCGATAGCCGCACTATTTTTATTGCAGGCAATGAGCAATACCTAAGAATAATGAAACTTGAGGAACTGAGATTCGGCACCGAGCTGTTGAAGCGCGGCTTTGCATCCATGCAGAAAGGCGGCGTGATCATGGATGTGGTGGATGCAGAACAGGCGCGGATCGCCGAAGAGGCCGGTGCGGTCGCCGTCATGGCGCTCGAGAGGGTGCCTGCCGATATCAGGAAGGCGGGCGGCGTTGCCCGGATGGCAGACCCGGAGAAGATCGTGGAGATCATGGAGGCGGTCTCCATCCCTGTCATGGCGAAGGTGCGGATCGGCCACTTCGTCGAGGCGCAGGTGCTCGAAGCACTCGGCGTCGATATGATCGACGAGAGCGAGGTGCTGACTCCTGCAGACGAGCAGTTTCATGTGGATAAGAGCAAATTTTCGATTCCGTTCGTCTGTGGCGCGAGGGATCTCGGCGAGGCGCTCCGGCGGATCAACGAGGGCGCGGCCATGGTCCGGACCAAGGGGGAGGCCGGCACCGGCAACGTGGTGGAGGCGGTGCGCCACATGCGTGCCATCATGGGAGAGATCCGGGCACTGCAGGGCAGGAGCACCCAGGAGCTGATCGATCGCGCACGCGAGATCGAGGCACCGGCGGACCTCGTGATCGAGTCCGCAAAGATGGGCAGGCTCCCGGTGGTGAACTTCTCGGCAGGCGGGATTGCGACGCCTGCCGATGCGGCGATGATGATGCAGCTCGGCGCCGACGGCGTCTTCGTCGGCTCCGGCATATTCAAGTCGGCAAACCCGCAGCGGATGGCGAGGGCGATCGTGGAGGCGGTCAGCCACTACGACGATCCGCAGGTCGTCGCCCGCGTGAGCAGAGGCCTCGGCGAGGCGATGAAGGGGATCGACGTCCATACCCTCCGCGAGGACGAGGTGCTGCAGTACCGTGGACGCTAGGATCGGCGTGCTGGCCCTGCAGGGCGATGTGAGTGAACATATCCGGGCATTCGAAGAGGCGCTCAGGGCGGCCGGCTGCAATTCGCCGGTCGTGCCCGTCAAAAAGCCAGAGGATCTAGCGCCGCTCGACGCCCTCGCCATTCCGGGCGGAGAGTCCACGACGATCTCCCGGCTGATCGAGAAGAACGGGATGTACCAGCCGCTTTCAGAGTTCGAGGGCGGCATCTTTGCCACATGCGCAGGCATGGTGCTGATGGCGAGCGAGGCGGACGATCCCCGGGTGCGGACACTCGGGCGCATGGACATGCACGTGGCAAGGAACGCCTTCGGCCGGCAGCGGGAATCGCATGAGGTCCGGCTTGATGTCGCGGGCCTGGACAGCCCGTTTCCCGCCGTCTTTATCCGGGCGCCCGTCGCTACCCGCGTCGGCTCCGGCGTGCAGGCGCTCGGCGCGATCGACCGGGGGATCGTTGCGGTCAGGCAGGGGAAGCATATGGCGTTCTCCTTCCACCCGGAGCTCGTCGGCGATCTCCGTCTTCACACGCTCTTCCTCAAGCATCTCGGCCGGTGACGGGCGGGAGCCCGCTCTGCCGGATCCCCTCTTTCCTCCGCGGTCCGCACCTGTTAAGTAGAGATCGGAACAACTGAATACGGAGTTGTTTTGCTATGGCAGAAGAGAGACAGGGACAGAGGGTCGTGCTGCATACGACGCTTGGAGATATCGTGATCCGGCTGTACGACGATATGCCGGTCACGGCAGGGAACTTTGCGAAGCTGGTGCGGGAAGGCTTCTACGACGGGACTATCTTCCACCGCGTGATCGATGGATTCATGATCCAGGGCGGCGATCCTGCAGGCACCGGTACCGGCGGGCCGGGCTACACCATCCCGGACGAGTTTGTGAGGGGCCACTCGAATACGCGGGGGACGATTGCCATGGCGAATACCGGGAGGCCCAATACCGGGGGCAGCCAGTTCTTCATCAATCTGGTGGACAACGCCTATCTCGACTGGGACAATCCCAAAGCGCCGAGCGCCCACCCGGTCTTCGGGGAGGTCGTCTCGGGGATGGACGTGGTGGACAGGATAGGGAAGGCCAGGACCGATCGCGCCGACAGGCCGACGATCCCCATCCGGATAGAGAAAGCAGAAATGCTGTAGCCCCGGATCCAGGCATACACATCTTTTTGCAGGCTGTTACTATCGCATCCCATCCCGGGCAGCTGATGCGGACAGGATGAAAGCGGATGGAGGCGTCTTCCATCCCGCCTCATGCAAAATGCAAACGAGGCCGTTTTACGGCCACAGGCGCAGCGGATGAAAATCCTTGAGTTTTCTGGAGTATCATGGATCCGGTATCTCCCGGGTCTCCCGGTATAGTGGGCCGAGAGAGGTATCCCAATGGGGGTGGGGGCAGGGGAGGGGGAGACCCCCTCCCCCTATGAGGATAGCCGGCTGGAAGCCGTGTACAGGAGCGAACTGATTTGAGCGGCGAGAGCCCTCCATTTACAGGTGCCGACTTGATATTTATATGAAAACGGGTGGTGAGCAGCACCGCCATGTTCCTGCTGTATGCCTGTGGCCCCGGACTCATATGGTTTCATGGGGAAAAACGACGGGATGCCGCGAAGTTTTGGTCTGGTGCTTCTGCCATGGGTAGAGTTACCCCTCGCGGAGGGCCGGATCCGATTTTGCTATCCCGGGGAGTGGACCGGGGGGACAGTGGCCAGGGGGTGTGAACCGTATGAGGGGGCCTCCCCGGCAGGAGGATAGCCGGGTGGAGGCCCTGTTCGGGAGCGCAGGCGACCCGACGGCGGGATTCTTTGATCACCGGGGCAGGCCTGAGTTTCGTTGGAAAAAATAGGGTGATCCCGGGGCGAGAGCGCGCTACTCCTCTGCTGCTGCCTGCGTCTCCGGTACTCGTGCCGCAGCAGGGACCGGCGGCCTCATCAGCAGGAAGGCGGCGATAAACCCGAACGCGGCAAGACCTGCAACATACGGGAAGACCCCGAGGTACGTCCCGGTCGTCGCCCGGATGAACCCGGCAAGCTGCGGCCCGACGATCGCACCCGCACCGTAGGCGAGGAAGATGAGCCCATAGCAGCGGGGGTAGTCGCACGTGCCGAAGAAGGTTGCCGTTGCGGTCGGCGCGATCGCCAGCCATCCGCCCAGGCATCCCCAGAGAATAGCAAATGCCAGGATGTACACCGGTACGCTCGGGGCAACCCAGAGGAGCACCGACGAAAAAGCAATCAGGACGAACGAGAGCATCGCCGTGTTGCGCGGGTTGAGCCGATCGGTCAGGTTCCCAAACAGGGGCCTTCCCCCGCCGTTGAAGATCGCAAAGACTCCGACGAGCATTGTTGCGAGCGCCGCGTCCACCGCCACCACCTCGGTGCCGACGGGTTGTGCGATCGAGATCGCCATCAGGCCTGCAAGACACCCGATGAAGTAACACACCCAGAGCCCGTAGAAGGCTGCCGTCCTGACCATTTCGCTCCTGTTGCACTCGCATACGCCAAACTCGCCGGGTTTCAGGGCAGGCGGCCGCCAGCCGGCAGGTGTCCATCCCAGAGGCGGGAAGCGGAGCGGCAGGGCGAGGAGGAGGAGGAGGACGATGAAGACGCCCCCGAAGATACGGAATGTCTCCATGACCCCGTACAGGCCGATCAGGGCTCCTGCGACGTTTGCGGTCACAAAGGCCGAGAACCCGAACCCGAGAAGAGCCAGCCCGACGGCAAGCCCCCGGCGGTCCGGGAACCAGCGTGCCGCAACCGCAACCGGGACACCGTAGGCAATCCCGACTCCAAGACCGCCGATCACCCCGTAGAGGAGATAGAGCGACTGGACCGAGGTCGCCGTCGATGCGAGCAGCCAGCCGAGCCCGGTGAGGAACCCGCCGATCATGGTGATCTTCCGGGGGCCGAGCGTCTCGATGTACCTCCCGGTCAGCGGCATTGCGATCGCGAAAAACGCCAGAAAGACCGAAAACGGCATCAGGATCTCGTTTGCCGTTACGGTCTGCCCGATTGTCTCGGTGAAATATGCGGTAAGCGGGGTGACAAATACGCTCCATGAGTAGATGGTCCCGAGGCAGAGATTGATGATCAATCCTATCGCAACCAGGATCCACCTGCCCCGTTCCGCCTCCATTCCAAAGAGCGCCGTGTCCTGCTGTATTTCCGTCATGGTTTTTATCGCGCCTCCGTGATTCCCGCCGAACATGGGCTGGAGCGTTATTCCTCCAGTGTCGATATGTCGCCGGGATCCATGCCCATCTCCTGCGCCTTCAGCACCCGGCGCATGATCTTGCCGCTCCGGGTCTTTGGAAGGCGCTCAACGAACTCGATCTCTGACGGCATGGCGATGGGGCCGAGCGTCTTTCGCACGTGGTAGGTGAGTTCCGAGGTGAGTTTCTCACTCGGGCTAAACCCGGTCCTGAGGATGACGAACGCCTTGATCGTGTTCCCTTTGACCGGATCGGGTTTGCCGATCACCGCAGCCTCGGCCACGGCCTGATGCGAGACCAGGGCGCTCTCCACCTCGGCGGTGCCGATGTTGTGGCCGGCGACGATGATCAGGTCGTCCGCACGCCCGATCACCATGATGTACCCGTCTTCTCCTTTGACCGCCAGATCGCCTGCCGCGTAGTAGCCCGGGATCGTGCTCCAGTACTTGCGGTAGCGCTCGTCGTTCTTGTAGACCGTCCGCAGCATCGCGGGCCACGGCTCTTTGATGACCAGGAACCCGCCGGTACCGGGCGGGACGGGGTTGCCGTTCCTGTCCACCACATCGGCGATGACGCCCGGGATGGATTTGCCGGCAAATCCGGGTTTCATCGGTTCGCCGACCATGGTCGTGATCATCTGCATCCCGGTCTCGGTCTGCCACCAGGTATCGACGATCGGGCAGCGCCCGCAGCCGATGACGTGGTAGTACCACTCGAACGCCTCGGGATTGAGCGGCTCGCCGACCGATCCCAGGATGCGCAGCGAGCTGAGATCGTACTGCTGCGGCCATGTCTCGCCGTGCTTCATGAACATGCGGATGGCGGTCGGCGCCGTATAGAAGATCGTCACGCCGAGATCGTCGATGATCTTCCAGTATGAGCCGGGGTCGGGATAGTCGGGTGTGACCTCGGCGGCGACGATCGTCGCACCGACGGCAAGCGGCCCGTAGACCCCGTAGCTGTGGCCGGTGATCCACCCGGGATCTGCGGTGCACCAGTAGATATCGTTCTCCTTGATATCAAAGACATGACGGGTCGTATAGTATGTCCCGACCATATACCCGCCGCACGTATGCACGATCCCCTTCGGGGCGCCGGTGGAACCGCTCGTATACAGGATAAACAGGGGATCTTCTGCGTCCATCACTTCAGGAGAGCACGTGCGGTCCGCTCCCTCCATCAGTTCGTGGTAATCGACCTCCATCTCGGGTAGTAGTTCGACCTGAGGCTCCTCCCTCCGGAGGACGACGACGCGCTCGACACTGGGGGCGTTGATGATGGCATCCTCCACGATGCCCTTCAGCGGGATCGTCTTCCCTCTCCGTACGCCAATGTCTGCGGTGATGACGATCTTTGCTTCTGCGTCATGGATTCGTGCATTCAGCGCACTGACCCCGAATCCCCCGAAGACGACGCTGTGGACGGCGCCGATCCGGGCACAGGCGAGCATGGCGACGATCTGTTCGGGGACGAGCGGCATGTAGATGCAGACCCGATCGCCTTTCTGCACGCCGAGACTTTTTAAGCCGTTTGCGAACCTGTTTACCTCGCGGGCAAGTTGCCGATAGGTGAAGATGCGCTCCTCGCCGTCCTCACCGCGCCATATGAGCGCTGCCTTTGTCCGCCGGTGGTTGAGGACGTGGCGATCCAGACAGTTGCTGGTAATATTCAGCTGTGCATTTGTAAACCACCGGGCATAGGGATAACTCCACTCCCGCACCCTGTCCCAGGGGCGAATCCATTCGAGCTCCCCGGCGATATCGCCCCAGAACTTCTCGGGGTCGTTTAAGAATTCCCCATACGTGGTCTCATAATCCCGCGTCCAGGCTTCCGCTTTTATACGGGGATCGGGGATGTAGTGCTTTTCATCCAGTTTTACATCGAACTTCTCCGACATCCTGCTCTCATTCCTTCATAGTTCCTGGAATGCTCAGAGTGAGCCTCCATTTCCGTTCTTCTTCCATCATCTCGTGGTTCCCGGTTGCCCCGGGTTCTCCGGACTCCTCCGGCTGCTGCCGTTACCGGCAGATTCTCCGCTCCGCCGCTTCCGCCACCCCCATTTTACATTATTAATCATGAAGATTACCGGCATAAACTTTTTGGTCTGACGGGGGGTCTGGTGGCATGCTGCCGGGAGCGGGGCTGCCGGATGGGACACAGGCTGGCTGCCGCATAATACCCCGGCGAGAGGGACCTCAGGCAGAAATGACGATCCCGGCGAAGAGCACCGTTTGCACAGTGGAACATCGCCGCCGATCAACGAGAATATCGCTTTAATCTACAAAAGGCGTGCATTTTGCGCCGGATGAAGGCGGTTTTCTCATGAAAGTCAAGCTGGTTTATACTTCCGTACACGGCATCCTACCCCATTCCCGGGCAGGGTGCGATGTCCCCCATGGTCCATCGCACCGGGAAAGACCGGACTGAACCGGATCCCGGGTACCTGCATCACGCTCAAAGATTGTTATCCGTCGTGCTTGTGACCGTCAAATGGCCTCATACCCGTTTTCCCATGGAATTATGCCGGTTATGACATGGGAGAACCCTGCCGTTCTGTTCGTCTCAATCCCATGCACGGCTACTCCCCGGCTATCCTCGCGGGGGAGGCGGCTCGCGGGGAGGGGGAGACCCCTCCCGGGCGGGGTGGGATGTCCCCCTCGGCTCACTGTCCGGGGATAGTCGGAGAAAACCGGACCCGGGGTGTCTGTGCAGCGTCAAGAATGTTCCCATGAAAAACTCCCGGTACGCGGGGTCCTCTCCTCGTGGCCGAAACCGGGCCAGAACCTCACATCCCGTCGTTTTTCATCTGTTGAACCTGAAGCGGCGCCCCATAGAAGTGTTTCCAGGTGCGCCTGACACTTCATACCCTGTTTCGGGAGAAAAATAGGTTAGAGGGCCAGGAGCAGCGGTGCAAAGACCAGCGCTACCATGGACATCAGTTTCAGCAGGATATTGATTGCCGGGCCTGATGTATCCTTGAAGGGGTCGCCCACGGTATCGCCGACGACGGCCGCCTTGTGGGGTGCGGAGCCCTTGCCGCCGAGGTGGCCCTTCTCGATGAACTTCTTTGCGTTGTCCCAGGCTCCGCCGGCGTTCGCCATCGTCACGGCGAGCAGGAAGCCCGCAGAGAGCGAGCCGACGAGCAGACCGCCGAGCGCCTCTATCCCGAGCGCGAACCCGATGATGAGCGGTGCCACGATCGCGATGACGCCGGGCAGGATCATCTCACGCAGGGCGGCGTTTGTGGATATGGTGATGCAGGAGGTATAGTCCGGCTCTGCCGTCCCCTCCATGAGCCCCTCGATCTCCTTGAACTGGCGGCGCACCTCGTGGACGATGCTGTATGCCGCCTTGCCGACCGCCTCCATGGTGATGGAGCAGAAGAGGAACGGCAGCATGGCACCGATGAGCAGGCCGATGAAGACATTCGGGGTTGAGACGTCGATGACGCTCAGGCCGACCGCCTGCGTGTATGCGGCGAAGAGTGCCAGTGCGGTCAGAGCGGCAGATCCGATGGCAAAGCCCTTGCCGATCGCTGCCGTGGTGTTGCCGACCGCATCGAGCGTATCGGTGATCTCGCGCACCTCGGGCTTCTGGTGAGACATCTCTGCAATCCCGCCGGCATTGTCGGCAACCGGCCCGTATGCGTCGACGGAGAGCGAGATGCCCAGGGTCGAGAGCATGCCGACCGCGGCGATTGCCACGCCGTAGAGGCCGGCAAAGTAGTATGCAATGTAAATGGCCGCGCTGATGATCAGGACCGGGAACAGGGTGCTCTGCATCCCCTTTGCAAACCCTGAAATGATGTTTGTGGCCGCTCCGGTCTCACTGGCCCGGGCAATGGCGAGCGTTGGTGCACGCTCAAAGGATGTATAATACTCGGTGATAAGGCCGATGCCGAACCCGGCGATCAGGCCGGCGATGGTTGCATAGAAGATACCGATGTATGCCGGGCCGAGCAGCAGGGTGACAAGCCCATAGGAGGTGAGCACGACCAGGAGCAGGCTGATGAGGAGGCCCTTGTTGAACGCCATGTGGATGGCGCTGCTCTCGGTCTTGTTGGTCCTGACAAAGAACGTGCCGATGATGGCGGAGATGATGCCGAATGCGGCGATGAGCAGCGGAAGCAGGATCACGTTCATCATGGGAACGTCGGCAAACTGGGTCGCGGCGGCGGTGGCCCCGAGCACCATGGTCGCGATGATTGAACCGACATAGGACTCGTAGAGATCGGCGCCCATCCCGGCCACGTCACCGACGTTGTCTGCGATGACGGCAGGGTTGCGGGGGTCGTCCTCAGGGATGCCCGCCTCGACCTTTCCGACGAGATCGGCACCGACGTCGGCTGCCTTGGTGAAGATGCCTCCACCGACACGGGCGAAGAGCGCGATCGAGCTTGCTCCAAGACCGAACCCGGTGACGATGGACAGCACTTCGGCCTGGGTATAGCCGGTGAACGTGCTGATGGCGATATATGCGCCACTCAGACCGAGCATCCCGAGCCCGACCACCGACATGCCCATGACCGCGCCGCTGTGGAACGAGACCCGGAATGCATCGGCAATCCCTCTCAGGGCGGCATTGGTGGTCCGGACGTTTGCTGCCGTCGCGGTGAACATACCGATATAGCCGGCAGTGGCGGAGAGCGCCGCACCCAGCACGAAACAGGCCGCGGTCAGGAGATTGATCCCCAGTCCCAGTACAATCGCCAGAATGACGACGAATACCGCAATGGCACGATACTGTCTGTTCAGGTATACCATTGCGCCCAGATGAATGGCGGAAGCGATCCTCTGCATCACTTCGTTGCCCGTACCCTCTTTTCTGATGGTCGTATACGAATAACCGGCGAAAAGGAGGGCGAATACGGCACACACCGGCGCCAGATACAACAATTCCATCTCTATACAATCCTCCGGGTAAGTACCATAATTAAAGGAGTCTGTTCTTAATTAAATATATGTAAGTATTTTCCGCGGAA
>JAHKLN010000083.1 GCA_020854755.1 Methanomicrobiaceae archaeon
GTGCCCATGAAGGTGCCGACCTCGGTTGCCGCCCGCGCCATGCTGATATGGGCATTCAGGCTGATCGCCCCGTAGCTCATATGCCCGAGCAGGATCGGGGTCTCGGTCTGGAGGTTCGGGGCGAGTTCGGTGACGAGTTCGACGTCGCCGTTCTCTCTCATCTTCACTTCAAGGCGCGACGGTTTCTTCCCGAGATGGGTGCGCAGCTCCATCGGCTCCCTGAGCGGATCGATGGCCGGATATGTCACCTGGCTGGCATCCAGCATCAGGCGGTCGAAGATGATGGGATAGTCCTGGGCGGTGCCCATGCCCGAGAGGATGATCTTGCCGGTCCTTGCCTGGTTGTAGATCGCCTCCCGGGCTTCGCGCGTCCAGACCGGATGGGTGCGGTAATCGCACGGCTTCTCCTCCAGCGAGATCGCGTCCCGGGGGCACATGGTGAGACACCGGTGGCAGGCCGTGCACTTCCGGGAATCGATCAGGATGGCGTCTCTTTCCCGACGGAAGACGCCGTAAGAGCAGTTCTCGATGCAGCGTTCGCATTCCATGCAGCGCTCGCGATCGATGCTGATCTTATACCGGAGCGGGGTGCTGCCGAGGGTCATGCGAAGAACCTCCCGATGACGGGCGCATCCGTACCGGCCATGTAGGTGCGGTCGATGTCGGGATCCATCGCGCGGATGGCCGCCTCTTCGCTCGAGATGCAGAGGCGGTCGCCGTGCTCGCCGACAACCAGCGGGCGGAGTTTGATCCGGTCGCAACATCCGATCATGCCGTCGTGGTTCGCTGCCACGATGGCGATCGGGCCGTTCATCATGGCGGATCCGTAGGTCAGCCGGATGGCACGGTTCAGTTCCCGCTCCTTTTGCGGCATCCGGTCGATATCGTCCCAGAAGGGTGGTGCAAGGGCACGAATGGCGAGGTCTTCGGTGAGCCCGTGTTTCCGCACCAGGAGATCGATGAGATAGGCGATCACTTCCGTATCGTTATCCATGGTGCAGCGATAGCCGAAACTCTCGACATACCTCCGGTTTGTGCCGCCCGATGTGATCCCTCCGTTCAGTACGATGCTCCGGTCCAGCAGGTTGAAGGGGTGCGCTCCGCCCCACCATCCGGGGTTGTTCGTGGTGTAGAGGTTGTGTCCGAGCCAGGTATAGGCCTCGTACTCCTCGATGCCGTAGAAGTCGGCCACCTCTCTGGCCCGTCCCGCTGCCTTGAAGACGCCCATGTTCTTGCCCGACGAGACGATCAGGCTGCCGTTTCGTGCCGCGTTGACCTCCATCACGATGGAGGCGACGACGTCGTCCTCCGACGAATCGCCGGATGTCATCCCGGCATCCGGCTTGAAGAAATACCGCCAGGGGGTGTGGATCTTCTTCAGGTTCGGCTGCTCCCGGGTCGGGATCTCCTCCTCGTGCAGGATGGATCCCCGTTTTTCAAGCATTTTGTCGAGAATGCCTTTCTTCTCCTCGATGTCATCAAAAAAGACGTGCAATGCATAGCAGTCCCTGTACTCCGGGTAAATGCCGTAGCCGGCATATCCCGCTCCCTCGCCGCTGCCGCGCTCATCCATCATGGATAGGCCGGATGTAATGCCTGAACCATCCATGCGCCGGCGCCGCCGATCGATCACTCCGATTATCCCGCTCATATATAATCACAGTTGGTTGGCTGGTTATTTGATAACGTTTGCAAGTCATTACATTTAGGTTTGTCAGTTCTTTCAGTATATCGGATGGATTTAACCTGATGAATATCCTCAAATTCTCGAGATTTCGATGGTGAAGGAGGTCGCAGAACCATAATGTTTATCGGAACCTGTCGGAAGCGCGCATCCTTCCATGGCGGGCAAATGTAAAAATTTTTATATCATTGGAAAGAAGTTGTTTTCCATATGCCCCGAGACCCTGCGACAGAGATACTCGAACGGATCGAGCATGACAGAGTGAAATTCCTGCGGCTGCAGTTCTCTGATGTCCTTGGCCTGCCCAAGAACGTAGCCATTCCTGCAGAACAGGCGGAGAAGGCCCTGACCGACGGCATAGGATTCGACGGTTCATCCATCCAGGGGTTTGCCCGGATAGAAGAGTCGGATATGGTCTTAAAGCCGGATCCCGACTCCTATACGATCCTCCCGTGGAGATCGCAGGAGAATCCTGTTGCCCGGTTTATCTGCGATGTATACAGGCCGCACGGCAAACCCTTCGAGGGCGATCCGCGGCACGTACTGCGGAGAGCACTGGACGATGCGGCAAAAGACGGCTATACCTTCAATACCGGCCCGGAACTTGAGTTCTTTCTCTTCAGGATGCGGGACGGAAAGCCGACCACTGCGTTTCAGGATGTCGGAGGCTACTTTGACCTTGCCCCGACCGATCTTGCAGAGGATGTCCGCCGGGACATCACCCTTGCGCTCACGCGGATGGGATTTGAGATCGAGGCCTCTCACCACGAGGTGGCGGAGAGCCAGCATGAGATCGACTTCAAATACAGCGACGCCCTTCGAACCGCAGATAATGTCGTCACCTTCAAGTTCGCCGTAAAATCGCTGGCGCTGATGAAAGGGCTTCACGCGAGCTTCATGGCCAAGCCCATCTTCGGGATCAATGGAAGCGGCATGCATACAAACGCCTCATTAAGCAGGGACGGCAGGAACGCATTTTATGATCCGGACGCACCCATGCAGCTGTCAGAGACCTGCCTGCACTTTATTGCCGGCCTGCTCAAACACGCGAGCGCGATTACCCGTGTGGCAAATCCCACCGTCAACTCGTACAAACGACTGGTGCCCGGATATGAAGCTCCCTGCTACATCAGCTGGAGCACTTCCAACCGATCGGCGCTGATCCGTGTCCCGGCTCCCCGCGGCAACAGCACCCGGATAGAGTTCAGAAGCCCGGATCCGACCTGCAATCCGTACCTCGCCTTCGCCGTAATGCTTGCTGCAGGGATGGACGGTGTCAGGAACAGGCTCGAACCTCCGGTGGGCACAACGAAAAACGTCTTCCACATGACCGAGGAGGACCGGAAGGAGGATGGGATCGAGTGCCTGCCTGAAAACCTCTTTGAGGCCCACCAGCGCCTCCTTGAAGACGAACTGATCTGCACGGCGCTCGGCAGCCACGTGGTCGATGCACTCTCGAACGTCGCCCGGATCGAATGGGATGCGTTCCGCACTGCCGTTCACCCGTGGGAGCTGGAGCGGTACCTCCCGACATACTGACCGGGGTCATCGGGATGCGGGGAAGAGACGATAGCGGCCCGCGGGCACAACAGAGGAATATTGATGCACCGGGCATGGAAGGGGATGCAGGTACCCCGGCCCGGTCTTTCCCGCCTGTCCCGGTGCAGCGGTTCGGGGCGAACATTCCAGCGGGGGTGAGGTAGCCGTGTACGGGAGCAGATCGAGTCGATCAGCGAAAGCCCCCCATATCAAAAACCGGATCAATTTTCCCATGAAATACAAGTCAGTTTCAGAAATGGGAGACTCTCGACACTTGATTCAACTCATTCCCGTACACGGCTTTCCACCGGCTATCCTCACGGGGGGAGGGGGAAACCCCTCCCCGGTCCCCACCCCTGTTGGGATGTCCCCCTCGGTCCACTATACCGGGTCAGTCTGCAAAAACAGTGCCCGGGATATCGATATCCGCTCATGGATGTTCATCAGTTGCGCCTGCAGCCCCCATCGGGGGCTTCATCGACGTTTTATATGATCATGGATGGTGAACAGCATCACCCGCCTTCGTTCTGTATGCCTGCGCCCCTCGGGGATTCATGTCGTTTCATTGGAGATCGGGTATGGCGAATCGGATGGTTCGATCAAAGTCCTCCCGCTCGGGGTGCCTGTGGAGCGAGGCAGAGCAGAGGCCGGATCGCAGGGGTGGCCCATATCATGGGGGAAATACCCTGCCGGCAGGGGCGTTCCGGTGCGATCACTCTTCTCCCGCACATGCAATCCGCAGAGTTTAATTATTCTCCGGTGATAAATCACCTGAAAGGCGGCACATTGGTGGCAGCCTTCAACCATTATGCTGTGGAGAGAAACCATGATCGACAAGTTCATTGAGGGGAATAAAGCGTTCCGGCAGAACGATTTCCAGAAAGATCCTGACCACTACGCAAGGCTTGCATCCTCCCAGAGCCCGACGGTCCTCTGGATCGGGTGTTCCGATTCACGGGTAAACCCGGAGCGGATCACCGGCGCGAAGGCCGGAGAGCTCTTCGTACAGCGAAACATCGGGAATATCGTGCCCATCCACGACTGGAATTTCGCCACCGTCCTTGAGTACGCCGTCAGGCACCTGAAGGTCGACGATATCGTCATCTGCGGGCATTCCGACTGCGGCGCTATAAAGGCGCTCGATAAGGAGAGCGACGATGTGTATATCCCTCTCTGGCTCAATAATGCGATGGAGGCGAAGAACCGGGTCGATACGCGGATCAAAAAGGCAGAAACGCCTGAAGAGAAGAAGGAGCGCCTGAGGCAGATTGAGCTCGAGAATATCAAGCTGCAGCTCGAGCATCTCCGCACCTATCCAATTGTCAGGCTCGCAGAGAAAGAAGGGAGCGTTGCGCTCCACGGGCTATACTTCAGCCTTGATACCGGGGAGCTGTCAAAAGTCTTCTAGGACTCCAGCTCCTCTTCAATTTCTTCGCTGATCAGGCGGAGTGAGATTCTTCCTATCGCCGTCAGGCGCCCGTTCACCAGTATAATGGGCAGGGGCGGATGCCTTTTCTCAATGATCTCTCGTATGTGCTCGGGCATCTCCTCGTCAAGGAGCGTCAGCTGCACCTCGACCCGATCTCCGTACTCTTCCAGTATGGCCTGTCTCAGGGCATCGACCGCATCCATGAGGCTGTTTGACGGATAGCAGACCTCAAGGCCGCAGGTCCGGGTCTCATCACAGGGAAACGGGCCGCACTCAGAGGTGCTGAGCCCGACAATCTCGACCACGACGGTATCTACCATGTATACCCTAGTCGGCGTCACGATATATGAGCCTTCGTCTGTTGCAGCGTTCTGTCCGCCTGCATGCGTCGAATGCCGGAAGGAGAGCGCGGAAGCACATCAGGCAGCGCGCTGCCGCCATCGTGGTTTCAGGCCGGTTTGAGGAGAGACCGGACTGCAGACTTCACCCCCGCTTCGAGATCAGGAATCAGCCTGACGTCCCTGATCTCATCGATGCCATCGATGAGTATCTCTTCAGCAGGTGCAATGCCGATATTTTGCATGCATGCACGGGTTACTTTCCCGACGCAATCGAAGTGCTCCCGCCCCCTCCTCCCGGCAACCGCGATGAGAAGGCCGGTGCCCGCTGCAGGCGCGCCGGTCATGCTCCGCCTGGCATGCAGGGCCTGAAAACGGTCGATAACACATTTCAGGCCTGCAGGAACGGTATTGGTGTACACCGGGGAACAGATCACAAGGAGCGATGCGTGCTCGACGGCATTGAGGATGGCGGGCATATCATCGTCTGTCGGGCAGTACCCCTCATTGTAGCAGGCATAACATCCGGTGCATGCCGCAATCCGCATCTCCTGCAGGTAGAAGATATGTGATGTCCTGTTGATCGCGGTGCAGGCGTCAGCACACCATGCGGCAAGTATCGCAGAGTTGCCGTGCCGCCGGGGGCTCCCCTGCAGGATGACCGCATCTGCGGTGATCTTCGTCCCACGCATCGCCGCGGAGGGGCGGCGTGTCAGGTAGCGTTCGGGGTGCCGGGCCACGTCTCCGGCAAGCCGGTGAAACATCGCCTTTGCAGTCTCTTCGGCGTGCAGGAGGGCATCCGGCGGAAACTCGTAGGAGTTGCTCGTATAGACATACATCACCTCTTCATTGCGGGTAATCAGGATGCGGTATCGTTTCATTCCGGGATAGATGTCACCGCAATCCTCACCGAAAAGTTCGATGCGAAAAGCATCAGGCGCAGTCCCGACGACGGTGCTCAGGAGTCGTACCGCGCCTTCCTGCATGATCGCTCCCCTGCCGCGACGCCTCCTGATCCTCGCGCCGGAGGCATATATGAGCGGGTAACACCGCATTCCCGCCGCAATGTGGGCATTTGAATCAAAAACGCCAGGTTCTATCCCCGCCACAGCAATTGTTCGAGAAGCTGTGTACCAGCAGCCTCGATAATAGTTGCGATGGACGGCCGTCTCCCGGTACTGAGATAGCGGGGATCAGCCCTGCCCACATCCGGAAGGCAGCCGGCTGCAGGGCCGGTCTCTCTTCAATTGCCGGGGCATTTTTGGTACCGGCAGATGCCGGCGCGTTGATCCGTCACTATCGTTAATAAGGTCTGTATCCCATCTAATATGGTAATTCATGAAGGCGGTTCTGGGTCTTGAAGACGGTACTTTTGTAGTTGGAGAGGGTTTTGGGGTTGAAGGACGCACTGCTGGTGAGCTCGTTTTCGCCACGCAGATGACCGGCTACATGGAGTCCCTGACGGATCCGAGCTATGCCGGTCAGATCCTGATGTTCACCTATCCGCTCATCGGGAACTACGGGGTTGATTCAGAGAACTTTCAGAGCGCGAAGGTCCATGCCTGTGCCTGCGTTGCGCGTGAAATTGCTGCCGTTCCCGCACGGGAACCTTCAATTGCCCGATATTTTGAGGGCCGGGGGCTGCTCGGCATCTGCAACGTCGATACCCGCAGTCTGACGATAAAGACCCGAATCAAGGGGAGCATGCGGGCTGCCCTGCTCGTCGGCGAGGACGACGGGGAGTATGCCGTAGAGTGTGCACGAACTGCCCCCCGGTTATCGGAGCAGGATCTGATCGCCGGCGTCTCCTGCCGCGCGCCCTATCGTATCGAAGGAAGCGGCAGGAGGATTGCCGTCGTCGATCTCGGCATAAAGAAGCATATTCTGGTAAGTCTCCGGAATAGGGGTGCCGATCTCTGGATCTTCCCCCATGATGCCACGCCAGACCAGATCGCTGCCTGCGAGCCCGAGACGCTCTTCATCAGCAACGGACCGGGAGATCCGAGAAGGGCGACGCACGTGATCCGATGCGTCAGGGAGCTCCTCGGCGAACTGCAGATCGCCGGCATCTGCATGGGGATCCAGGTAACCGCCCTCGCCCTCGGAGCGGAGACCTACAAGATGAAGTTCGGGCACCGCGGGGCGAACCAGCCGGTCCGCGATCGGGACGGCAGGATATTCATCACCACGCAGAACCACGGGTTCGCCGTAGACAGTGAGACGCTGCCTGAAGGCTGCTCGATCTCCTATGCCAACCTCAACGACGGCACACTGGAGGGGTTTGAAGACAGGGATCTCGGGATCAGGTGCGTGCAGTTCCACCCCGAGGCGCACGGCGGCCCGCGCGACACGGAGACCCGGTTCTTCGATGCAATCTTCCGGGGGGTTCAGTAATGCCCCGGAAAGCGCATATTGGCAAGGTCATGATCATCGGGTCGGGCCCCATCCAGATCGGGCAGGCGGCGGAGTTCGATTTCTCAGGCTCGCAGGCTTGCCGCGCTCTCCGCGAGGAAGGGGTCCGTGTCGTGCTGGTCAACTCAAATCCTGCCACCATCCAGACCGATCCCGATATGGCCGACATCATCTACGTCGAGCCGCTGAAGGCGGACATCATTGCAAAGATCATCGAAAAGGAGAGGCCTGACGGGATTCTTTCCGGCATGGGCGGGCAGACCGGCCTGAATATGACTGCGGAACTCGCCGAGATGGGAGCGCTTGACGGCGTGGAGATCCTCGGCACTCCCCTCGAGGCGATCTACCGGGGCGAGGACAGGGAGCAGTTCCGCGACCTGATGAATGCAATCGGAGAACCGGTGCCCCGCAGCATGATCCTGGGGCGCATGGACCAGATCGGCGAGGCGATCTTTGAGGTCGGGCTGCCTGCCATCATCCGCCCGGCCTACACGCTGGGGGGCTCCGGCGGCGGAGTGGCGCATACCGAGGCTGAGATGCGGCGGATAGTCGAGCTTGGCCTCTCCCGATCGAGGATCCATCAGGTCTTGATCGAGGAGAGCGTTGCCGGCTGGCAGGAGATCGAGTTCGAGGTGATGCGCGACTCGGCAGACACCTGCATCGTCGTCTGCGGCATGGAGAACGTGGATCCGATGGGCATCCATACCGGGGAGAGCGTGGTCGTGGCGCCGATCCTCACTCTCAGAGACGATGAGTACCAGATGCTGCGGAGCGCGGCGATCAGGATCATCAGGGCGCTCGACGTGCAGGGCGGATGCAATATCCAGTTTGCCTACCGCGACGGCGACTACCGCGTGATCGAGGTGAATCCCCGGGTCTCACGTTCGTCCGCGCTCGCCTCAAAGGCGACCGGGTATCCGATTGCGCGGGTTGCGGCGAAGATCGCGATCGGCCTCCGCCTCGACGAGATCACCAACACCGTGACCGGCACGACCCCGGCCTCCTTCGAGCCTGCCATCGACTACGTGGTGGTGAAGGTACCGCGGTGGCCCTTCGACAAGTTCAAGTCCGCAGACCGGACGCTTGCGACCGCGATGAAGAGCACCGGCGAGGTCATGGCAATCGGCCGGACCGTCGAGGAGGGGTTCAAGAAAGCCCTCCGCTCTCTCGATACCGACACGACATCCCATACCGCCCAGAGCGAGATCAGGATGATCCTGACGAGGCCGACTGACGAGCGGTTCGGATGCCTTTTTGATGCATTCCGTGCAGGGTTCTCGGTGGAGGAGGTTGCCGGGATGACCGCGATCCTCCCCTTTTTCCTGGAAAAGATCAAAAATATCGTTGATCTCGAGAGAAAACTGGCAACCGCATTCGAGCCCGGGGATGTGATCCGCGCAAAGCGGTACGGTTTTTCGACGGCGGAGATTGCCGAGCTGTCCGGAAGAAGCGAGGATGAGATCGCCGTCCTTGCAGGAAGCCCCACCTATAAGATGGTGGATACCTGTGCCGCGGAGTTCCCGGCGACCACGCCATACTTCTACTCGACGTGGGAGGATGAGTGCGAGCTCCGGACAAACAGCGCACGTAAGATCCTGATCCTCGGTTCCGGCCCCATCCGTATCGGCCAGGGCATCGAGTTCGATTACTGCACGGTCCATGCTGTAATGGCGCTCCGCGAGGAGGAGGGCATTGAAGTCCATATCGTCAATAACAATCCGGAGACCGTCTCGACCGATGCCGATACGTCGGACCGGCTCTACTTTGAGCCGATGCAGCTTGAAGATGTCGTAAATATCTTACAGAAGGACAGGTACGAGGGGGTGATGGTCCAGTTCGGCGGCCAGAACTCGGTGAACCTTGCAGTGCCGATCGCTGCCGAGATCCGGCGGCTCGGCCTTGCGACGCGGATCCTCGGCACCAGCCCCGATGCCATGGATGTCGCAGAGAACCGCGACCGGTTCAGCCGCCTGCTGACCGACCTGAAGATCCCGAGCCCGCCGAACAGCTCCGCCTACTCGGAAGCGGAGGCCATGGAGATTGCGAGGAGGATCGGCTACCCGGTGCTCGTCCGGCCATCGTACGTGCTCGGCGGGAGGGCGATGGAGCTCGTGCACGACGATGCCGAGCTTGAGAGCTACATCAAGGAGGCCGTCCGGGTGAGCAGGAAGCATCCGGTCCTGATCGATTCGTTCCTCCAGGATGCGATCGAGATCGACGTCGATGCGGTCTGCGATGGCAGCGACGTGCTGATCGGCGGGATCATGGAGCATATCGAAGAGGCGGGCGTCCATAGCGGGGACTCTGCATGCGTCATTCCGCCGCAGTCGCTCTCCGCATCGGTGATACAGCGGGTGAGAGAGTATACCCGGGCGATTGCTCTCGGGCTCAGCGTGGTCGGGCTGATCAATATCCAGTACGCCGTCCAGAACGATGTGGTCTACGTGCTCGAGGCAAACCCGCGGGCGAGCCGGACGGTGCCGTTCGTCTCCAAGGCAACGGGGATCCCCCTCGCGAAACTGGCGGCGAAGGTGATGATAGGAAAGAGCCTCGCCGATCTGGGGTATCGGGAACGGGAGATCCGCCACGTTGCGGTCAAGGAGGTGCTCCTGCCGTTCAACAAGCTGCCGGGAGTCGATACGGTGCTCGGACCGGAGATGAAGAGCACGGGCGAGGTCATGGGACTCGACTACGGGTTCGGCCGCGCCTACTACAAGGCATGCATCGCCGCCGATAACGCCCTCCCGACACAGGGCAACGTCTTCATCTCCGTAACCGACGAGCAGAAGGAGGAGATCCTGCCGATCGCGCGAAAGCTGCGGGGGCTCGGGCTCAACCTGTACGGCACGAGCGGCACGGTCGAATACCTCAACCAGAGCGGGATCGAGGCGCATCTCGTGCGGAAGGTGAAGGAGGGCTCTCCAAACGTGATCGATATGATGCGCAACGGTGGCATCAGTCTCATCATCAATACGCCTGCAGACAAGGCATCGCGGCAGGATCACCTCCAGATCATGCGGGTGGCGGTGGATTACGGCTGCCCGTACATCACCACGCTGCAGGCGGCACGGGCGGCGGCGATGGCGATCGATGCGATCAAGAGAGAGGAGATCACGATCGAGCCGCTGGGGCACTATATCGGGGCAGCATAGCACCGGCGGCGGTGCGAAAGCCTGCAGACAAAGCCGGAAGAAAAGGGCCGATGGCGGGTTTATCGGGATACCTTCTGCCGGGAGGGAGAGATGCCCTCCCCGGTCCCCACCCCCCGTTGGGATGTCCCATTCGGTCCACTTCCCCGGGATAGTCTGCGAAAACAGGACGCTGTGTATCGGTGCAGGCTCAAGAATGTTCATCCGTTGCGCCTGTGGCCGTATTACGGCATCATACGCGGTTTCCTATGAAAACCGATCCGGCTCCTGCAATGGAAGGCTCTCGTTGCTCGATTCGATACACGGCTTTCCTCAGGCTATCTGATGAGGGGAGGGGTTTTCTTCCATTTGCATTCTGTATGCTTGCTGCCCCCAACTCGTATGGTTCAAGTGATACGACTGTATAACCTGCGCGCTATCGGCTCGGCTGATGATAACTGATGGTTGCATCCAGGGAACCAGAACCATGGTCTTTTCTGGCTGTCCCGGGAAAAGGGGGCGGGACATATCGTATCCCGACCTGTTTTCCGGAGATATCCGGGTTTTCGGATCGAGCAAGTATATCCGTCCTGCCGCCGGGAGTGCTGTTGCATATGGGCGATCAGGCAGTTTTGCGGGGCAAGAAAAGGCTGTTTTCACGCAGCGGCGCCCTGCAAAGCAATCCTCCTGAGAGGCGAGGGCAACTGATCAAAAAAGGGGAGATTAGTTTTCTCCGATCCATGCGGCGACCGTCTCGGGGTTGGCATCAACCCACTTCTTCGCCGCTTCTTCCTCCGGCATGCCGCCCTCGATGTCGGTCATAACCGAGTGGATATCCTCTGAAGTCCACTCGAACCGCTCAAGGATGCCGTAGGCCTTCGGATCGTCTTCCCTCAGACCCTGCCGGGCAACGGTCACGATATCCTCGGCATCGCCGTACACGCCCTTTGGATCGTCGAGGTATTTGAGGTCAAAGCGCCCGAACTTCCAGTGCGGCGACCATCCCGTCACCACGACCCATTCCTCGCTGTTGATGGCGGAACGGAGCTCGGCTGCCATGCCTGCACTGCTGCTCGCTACCAGCTCGTAGTTGAGGTCGTACTCGTCGATGGCCTGCTCGGTCCGGGTCATGATGCCGGCACCGGGTTCGATACCGACGATCCTGCCGCCGAACTGATCCGCGACATCGTTCATCTCCTCAATGGAGTCGATCGTCACATAGGCAGGCACAACGAGGCCGATGCGTGCCGTACCCGGAATGTTCTCGTTCACGTAATCGAGCTGATCGCCATACTCCTCCCAGTAGTGCTCATGCGTATGGGGGAGCCATGCTGTCGTCGTAAAGTCCACATCACCGCGGGCGAGCGCAGCATAGAGAGGGCCTGCGTCCACTGCCGTCAGGGTGACGTCATAGCCTGCCTGCTCGAAGACCTCCTGCATGACATGGGTGCTGGCAATTGCACAGTCCCAGGTGACGTAGCCGATGTTCACCGTCGCCGGCGGTGCGGCGGTATCCTCGGTGACGCATCCTGCCATCAGAATGGTCGCCATGAGGAGGAATCCGGTGATTATTATTACTTTTCCTTTCTTCAAAAACACACAATCACATCCTGATTGATCTTCTGCCAATGGCAGTTTGTTTTAAAAAGGCCAGAGTTGACCAGGTTCCGTTATGTTGCTTACCATAGAAAAGAGTTATGGTTGCCTGTTTTCTGTAATGGTCAGTCGGGCGGTTATTCGATCGAGAATGATGGCGATGATCACGATTGCAAGCCCTGCCTCAAACCCCATCGAGATATCCACCCGCTGGATGCCGACAAGCACCCGGTAACCGAGCCCTCCGGCGCCGATCATCGAAGCAATCACCACCATCGAGAGTGCAAGCATGATGCACTGGTTTACTCCCGCCATAATCGTCGGGAGGGCGACAGGCAGCTGCACCTTGATGAGTTTCTGCATGGGGGTCGCGCCGAACGCGTCGGACACTTCATCCAGCTCTATTGGTATCTGGCGGATGCCCAGGTTCGTCAGGCGCATCGCAGGCGGCATCGCAAAGATGACGGTTGCTATCATACCCGGCACGTTCCCGAGCCCGAAGAAGATCACCGCCGGAATGAGGTAGACAAACGACGGCATGGTCTGCATGAAATCGAGCAGGACGCGAAGGACGGCGTCGAGCGGATCAATGTTCGCTGCAAGTATGCCCAGCGGTATGGCGACGGCTAGCGCAAGCAGTGCCGAGGAGATCACGAGCGCAATGGTCAGCATCGCAAAAGACCAGAGCTGCAGGTTCCAGATGAGCAGCAGACCGAGGCCCGTGAGGGCGGCAATCCCCGGGTTTCTCTTGGTGGCGAAGAAGGCCAGCACTGTCGCGATCAGGATGAGCAGCAGGGGTGGGAAGAAGAGGAGGATATCCTGAAACCCTCCAATGAGAAACCGCAGCAGGCTGCTGATAGCATCAAGAAGCCACCCCAGGTTCGCCTCGATCCAGTCGACGAGCCCCTCAACGGCATCGCCGATGGGAATCTTAGGCAACAGGGAGATCACCTCCCTTCCGGGCGAGAGCAGCAAGGATCGAGCCGCGCACGATGATCCCCCGGAACTTCCCGTCTGCATCCGTCACCCCGATCGGGTACCTGCTATCGGCACAGACAGAGATGATCTCTGTGACCGGCGTATCGGTCTGGACGACCGGGGTGTCCGCGATGATGATGCCTTCGAGTGTTTTGCTGGACTGCTTGAGTGCCCGAACGACATCGTCGATCATCACAAGCCCCCGGAGCGTCCGCTGTCTCGTCACCACAAAGAGGCTGGAGATGCCGTGCTCCTCCATCAAACGGAGGGCGACGCGGGGGCCCGCTTCGCACGAGACCGTCGGTTCGGGGCGCTTCATGACATCAGCCGCCGTCAGGACCTTCGCCATATCGACGTCGGCGACGAACTTCTCGACATACTCATTGGTCGGATTCATCAGGATCTCCTCGGCCGTGCCGACCTGGACGATCTCCCCGTCCTTCATCAGCGCGATCCGGTCGCCGAGTTTTAAGGCCTCATCCAGATCATGGGTGACGAAGATGATGGTTTTGCCGAGCCTCTGATGGAGATCAAGGAGCTCGTTCTGCATATCTCTCCGGATCAGCGGATCAAGGGCGCTGAACGGCTCGTCCATCAGGAGGATGTCGGGATCGCTTGCCAGCGCCCGGGCGAGGCCGACGCGCTGCTTCATCCCGCCTGAGAGCTGCTGCGGCATGGAGGTCTCATAGCCCTCAAGCCCCACAAGCTGCAACGCCTCCTCCGCTTTCTTGTGCCGCTCCTCACGGGGCACTCCCTGAATCTCAAGCCCGAACGCCACATTGTCGAGTATCGTCCTGTGCGGCAGCAGCGCAAAACTCTGAAAGATCATGCCCAGTGTCCTGCGGCGGAGTGTCCGGAGACGCTCGGCATCCATGCTGATGACATCTTTGCCGTCAATGGACAACCGCCCTCCCGTCGGCTCGATGAGCCGGTTGATGCAGCGGAGGAGCGTAGACTTTCCGCAGCCGGAGAGCCCCATCAGGACGAAGATCTCTCCCTGACACACTTCAAACGAGACATTATTGAGACCGATGGTCTGCCCGGTCTTCTCGAGGATCTCCTTCTTTGAGCAGCCCGAGGACAGCAGGCGGACTGCTTCATCGGTCTTCTGACCAAAGATCTTGCTCAGGTGTTCAACCTGAATTTTAACATTCGGTTCTTCATAGCATTCCATCTCACAAAACCTCAAAAGTAAAGTTACAGTATGGCAGGTGTACTTTCTATGGAAACCATATAATAGTTGCCTGTTTTTAATGAAATCCGGAAACCGGCTGTACTGTAGATTTTGACGGAATTTCGCCTCGTGGTGGTGAAAAAAGGCCTGGCGGCCATCCCTGCCATCCGCCTTGCCATCGGGCGCGTCTGCGGCAGCGGGTGAGCGGGGGGCACGACCGGGCCGGGCTTTGGGCAGATGCACGAAAAGGGAAGACGGGAGGCACCCGGGTCATGGGTAGTTGATTTTATCCGTTCCAACATCCAATGAGTATCAATTGGACAGGGCCAGCAGGCCGGTTCAGATGCATTCTGCGTGGAGTTTGAAACATGGGAAAGGGAAAAGTCGTCCTTGCTTTTTCAGGGGGTCTTGACACCTCCATATGCGTTCCCCTTCTGCGGGAGCACTACGGCTATGACGAAGTGGTCACGGTAGCGGTCGATGTGGGCCAGCCTGAGGCGGAGGTGGAGAGAGCAAACGAAAAGGGGCGGATGCTCGCTGATAAGCATTATACCATCGACGTCAAGGAACGGTTCGTCACCGAGTATATCTTCCCCTCGATCAAGGCCAACGGATCGTATGAGGGCTATCCGATGGGAACCGCACTTGCTCGCCCGCTCATCGCCGAGGAGATTGTCAGGGTCGCACAGGACGAAGGCGCGAGCTGCATCGCCCACGGATGTACCGGCAAAGGCAACGATCAGCTCCGGTTCGACTTTGTCTTCAGGGCTGCCGGCTATGAGATCATCGCACCAATGCGGGAGATGAACCTGACCCGGGAGTGGGAGATTCAGTATGCGAAAGAACACGATATCCCGGTATCTGTGGGGAAGAGCAACCCCTACAGCATCGACGAGAACTGCTGGAGCAGGAGTATCGAGGGCGGCATGCTCGAAAACCCCGCACACCGCCCGCCCGAGGATATCTATGCATGGACCGTCTCACCGGAGGATGCCCCTGATACCATGGAGGAGGTGCGCATTGATTTTGAGGCGGGTGTTCCGGTCGCTCTCGACGGGGAGGTGCTCCCCGGCCTTGCACTGATCCGGCGGCTGAACCTGATTGCGGGACGGAACGGTGTCGGAAGGAACGATATGATCGAAGACCGGATCCTCGGCCTCAAGGCCCGGGAGATCTACGAGCACCCGGCAGCGACCGTTCTGCTTGCGGCGCACCGCGATCTCGAGCACCTCGTCCTGACTCGCAATGAGCTTGCGTTCAAGCATATCGTCGACGAACGGTGGTCCGAACTCGGGTATATGGGGCTCGTCCATGATCCGCTCTTCCAGGCGTTAAACGCCTTCATCGATACCACGCAGAAGCGTGTCAGCGGAACGGTCGAGGTCGGGCTGTATAAAGGCAGCATGAGGATGCTCGGCCGGAGCTCGCTCTCCGGGCTGTACTCCGACGATCTCGTCTCTTTTGATACCTGCACGATCGATCAGAGCCACGCCGTCGGGTTCTCCAGTTACTTCGGCCTGCAGGCACGCCTCTGCATGCAGAAAAATCGGAAAAAATAACCGGGAAGGAGGCTACAGCACCCTCTTTCCCGCATCTTTGCCCGGCGTGCACTCAAATACTCCGGTCACCCTGATGATGACCAGAGATTTCGCCGGATATGCATCGCTCTTTGCCTTGACCTCATCGCGCAGCTGCTCGTATTCCCTGCCAGAGGTCTTCACCTCGCATCTCCCTTTGACCTGAAAGCAGCGTTTGGTGTCGGGATCGTAAAAGTACAACGCTGTATTAGGATTTTCCTGCAGGTTTGCGAGGGTCTTTACCATATAGTTGTCCATGATCCAGATCGTCTCGTCGTCCACGAGCCTGACGGTCGCCATCGGTGCAACGTTCGGGACGCCATCCTTTGATGCGGTTGCCATGGGAAAGATCTTCGTCCGCTTGAACAGGTCTTTCATCTCCTCGGTCAATGCTACCATCAATTCACCTCATCAGCATCCGTATCGGCGGCAACGGGTCGCCACCGCATACTGGTTATGGTTGTATCGTGCGTGCGTCTATATAAGTTCAATGGTCGGCGGCGGCGTGGAACGAAGGAAAAATCCCACATACGACTGGAATCGAATAATGCCCAAATGGAAAGATATAAACTTGCAGAGGCAAAACCGTTAACTATGTGTGCCCGTTTTTTGGAGCGCTTTTTCAAACCTAAACCACATATCGTCGAGAGCCCCCCTCCCCCCTCGCTCACTCATGGCGCAGGTATCGGGGTACCGGAATACAGAGTGAAGCCCTATTTTATCGTAGCATCCGTTGAGATGGGAAACACCACGACGAAGTGTATCCTTACAGGCACGAACCTCGAGACCGGCCGAACGTACATCATTAACAAGACGGTTACCATGAGCCGTGACGTGCGCCCGCCAAAGCCCGGGGAGGAGGTCTTTGGCGAGACGCTGGACGGTACAAAGATTACCCGGGAGTCGGTGACAGAACTCGTCAGGGACACCCTCATCCGCTGCCATAAGGAAGCCAACCTGAGTATAAAGGACGATCTCGACTTTGTGGTCCGGAGTACCGGAGTCGTTGCGGCGATGGATTCTCCGGATCAGGTGGGAGATTTTGTCATTGCGCTTGCAAACGGCTGCCTTGAGGCAGGCGTGCCGCCGCGGAAGATGACCCCGCCGATGTCCATTGAGAATCTTCCAAAGAAACTCAGGGAGCACAGTTTTGCGGATAAGGTGGTCTTTGTAGGCGCAGTTGCCGGTGTCATGCCCCCGGTAGGCTGCACCGGGGTTGAGATGGTGGCAAATGAGATGGAGGGCGAACTCGCCATGGCAGGAATCAAGGAGGGTGCGAAGTGGACTCCCGTGGATTTCCGCAACCCCTGCATCTCCATCGATTTCGGCACCACGCTCGACGGCCGGATTACAAGTGATGTGGATCCTCACGATCTGAATCCGTTTGCAAAGACGATAGGGAATTTCTGCGGGCTGGCGGGCGCGATACCGGACGCCATCGTTCGGGGTACCGGCAGGGTGCAGGAGCGGACCGGCACCGCACTCGACCTGCTCGGCGACAGGAACATTGAAAGCAGCTTTGCCCGTAGGAGAAACTCCGTCATTGAGGACTACGTGGAACGCTGCCACCGCCATATCGACATCAGGATCGTGCCCGGGGATCGAACCAGGTTCGGGCGTGTGCCTGTATGCGCGGATCTTGCAGACCAATCCGGCATAGCGCTGATCGGCTGCGACTGCGGTGTGAACGGCAGTGAGATGGATCAGCTTCTGGAGATCGGCGCCGAAGTCTTTGAGAAGTACGGCGTCGGCACGCTCACCCAGGTGGTCGATCACGTCTGTGCCGAGATGGCGCTGCGCCTCATCGACGTCGCGGTGGAGAGGGATATGGTGCCGCCGCACTCTTCCATAGGGTTTACCGGCAGAGCGGCGATATCGGGGAAGAAACCTGAGTATATCGTTGAGGGAGTGGCAGAGAGAAAGCTATACGACAACCCAAACGATCACCTTGTATTTGTCGATGACGGGCTCGCGAGGGGGGCGGCGCTCATGGGCCGCTGCATGAACTCGCTCGGGAAACCGAAGGATCCGCTCGGCGGGGTGCGCAATGGGCCGTGTATTCTGGGCAGACGGATAAAGATAGGGAAATAAGAGGGATATCATGGAAGAAGAACCGCTTTTTGATATGATCATACCGCCGGGCGTTCCCCGGTCGATGCTTTATGAAGTTCTTGAGAAATTCGACGTCACCGTCGTGAAGCGGCCTCAGCGATTGAGTTTTGCAAACATGGAAGGCGACGTCCGCGAACTGCTGGCGTTCAGGGGCAGGAGAGAGGTCGTCGAAGAGGTGCAGAAGTACCTCATGGAGAGACTGGCCGAGTTTATTGCTGAAGAATAATCGGGGGGGGTGGGGTCAGGCGGCAGCGCTAGTGTTCTTCGGGCACTCCGGCCCCGGTCATGAGCCTGACAAGCAGGGCTTTCTGTGCATGGAGGCGGTTTTCTGCCTGGTCCCAGACGATGCTGTGAGGGCCCTCGAGCACGGCATCGGTGATCTCTTCGCCCCTGTGGGCAGGCAGGCAGTGCATGACGACCGCACCGGAGGAGGCCCGCTCCACGAGGCCTTCATCGACCGTATACCCTGTAAACGCTCTCATACGCTCAGCACGCTCCGCCTCGTCGCCCATCGAGACCCAGATGTCGGTATAGATCACGTCTGCGTCCCGTACGGCATCAGGGGGCGCGGTACATATCCGGATCCTGCCCCCCGCGGCTTTCGCCCGCTCCACCACTCTCTCCTTCGGCCGGTATGCCGGAGGGCTTGCAACCGATATCTCCATGCCGGTAAGGGCCGACGAGAGGATGAGGGAGTTGCAGACATTATTTCCGTCACCCACCCAGGCAATCCTCAGTCCGTCAGGAGATCCGAACCGCTCGCGAATCGTCATGATATCGGCCAGCACCTGACAGGGATGCTCGGTGTCGCTTAAGCCGTTGATGACCGGTATGCTGGAGTACCGGGCATACTCTTCTATGGTGGCATGGCGGTAGGCACGGATCATCACGCCGTCGAGATAGCGCGAGAGCGCCCGCGCCGTATCCCGGATCTCCTCGCCGCGCCCGAGCTGCATGTCCTGTGGGTTCAAGAACAGTGCATGCCCCCCGAGGTCGGCCATCCCCGCCTCAAAGGAGACGCGGGTGCGGGTGGACGCCTTCTCAAAGATCATGCCAAGGCTTTTTGCCCGGAGCAGTTCATGCGCTTCGCCCCGTGCTTTCATCCCCTTTAAGCGCAGAGCGTCGCTGATGGTACGCTCGATCTCGACGCCGTCCAGATCGAGGATCGATAGAAAATCCTTGTTCATAGAATCTCCTGCATGTGCCGGCAGCGTTCATCGAGGAGCGCCTGCGTTCCGATATCTCTCCTGTGGTAGACGCGGCCCTTCACCGATGACGCGGCTCTCTCGGCAATCCGCTCGGCTTCGGATAGGCTGTCTCCTATGCCGACGAAGGCGAGTGTCCGCGATGTCATGGTGTAGAGGGTGTCGTCCCTCTCCTCGACACTCGCATAGTACAGCAGGGCATCTCCCTGCTCTCCGAGAGCGATGGGCTGGTTCGTGACGGGGGCGTCCGGATACCCTTCCGGAACAAGGTATTTGCAGACGGTTGCCCTGTCTGCGAAGCGGACGTCGGAAGCCGAGAGATTCCCCTCGATCATGCTGCAGACGATATCCGGGAAATCCGATTCCAGGATGGAGAGCACGTTCATCGCCTCGGGATCGCCGAAACGCGCGTTGAACTCGATCACCTTCGGGCCCTGTTTCGTATTCATGAACTGGCCGTACAGGATTCCCCGGTAGGGAAAGCCGCTGATTTTCATGGCATCGGTGGCGTCCTTCATGATCTGGAGCGCCTTTGCGTAATCCTCTCCGCTCACAAAGGGAAGCATATGATCCGGCAGGGAATATGAACCCATACCCCCCGTGTTCGGACCGATGTCCCCGTCGTAGGCGCGCTTATGATCCTGCACAAGCGGCATCGGCACGACATGCCTGCCGTCGACGAATGCCTGCAGAGTGAACTCTTCCCCGACAAGGCGCTCCTCGAGGACAACGTTGCCGCCGATCCGGTGCACGTAATCGATGGCGCCGGCCCGATCGAGATGCTCGCCCATGATGCGCACCCCCTTTCCTCCCGTAAGCCCGATCGGCTTGATGGCAAGATCCCCGTCATGGTTCTCGATGAACGATGCCGCGTCATCAGCGCTGTAAAAGACGCG
The DNA here is from genome assembly GCA_020854755.1 of Methanomicrobiaceae archaeon. Lineage (GTDB taxonomy): Archaea > Halobacteriota > Methanomicrobia > Methanomicrobiales > Methanoculleaceae > JAHKLN01. The sequence goes on from JAHKLN010000083.1 coordinate 20,069, forward strand.
GTATCGGGGGCATCCCGCAATGCCGTGCTCATCCATCATCTGCCTGCAGAAGGACTTGTCGGTCTCCAGCCGTGCTGCGGCCCGCGAGGGGCCCACGCAGGGGATGCCCGCCTCTTCAAGCGCATCCACAATCCCGGCCTCAAGGGGTGCCTCGGGGCCGATGATGGCGGCATCCGGGTTGCATTCGGCAGCAAACCGGAGAACACTCTCTATGCTGGTCTCTTTTCCGATAATGAACCGCTCAGCAGCCCGGGCTATTCCCGGATTTCTCTTCGCCATCACGGAAAAGATTCTCACTCCGCTGTTGCAGGTAAGCGCTCTGGTGATTGCATGTTCTCTGCCTCCACCACCTACAACGAGTATTTTCATATCGATCTATTTGAGCCGCCTTTAAAAAAAGGTTTATCTTGCCGGGGCAAAGGAGCGCAGCAGATGCCCGGGCAGGGAGGTGCGGGGATGCGCGAAGCCGTCCGGAAAATGCCGCGGCCGGGAGGATGAGTCCTTCCCTGCCGTGCGACAGGCCACCACGGCTGCCCTGCCGGTTCAGGGGACAGCGGGCCTGGCTTACCGGTGAAAGAGCGGGTATATCCTGTTGCCGAACGCCGGCCGATGGAGGTGTTGCGGATCTATCGGGAAGGGCATCATTCGTCCGGAATCAGGGAAGAGAGCAGGGTTCGGGTATCCCCCCGCCGATGTACAGAACCGTCTCTGCGTCGGGCTGCCCCTGCGAAAAGACCCGGGGAGCCGTCCGGCTACGATCATGCAGCCCTGCGGGATACAGGAGGGATTGAAGAAGATCGATGAAGAGGCGGGATGTTGCGGATCCGGGCCCTGTCACCGGCTGTCACAGTGAGCGGACCGTGGTGGGCATCGCATGGGGGAGACTCCCCGCCTCCCTCTTCCCTTCTGAGGATAGCCGATGGGAAGTCGTGCATGGGGGCGAAACGAGCAGAACGGGAGGGATCTTCCATGTCATGGCCCGGCTTGTTTTTCCCACGAAATTAAGTCTATTTCTGAAACGGAAGCATCTCGCCGCTCAAATCAGTTCACTCCCCTGCACGGCCACTCCCCCTCCCCTGTCCCCACCCCCCCCATTGAGACGTCCGCCTCGGTCCACTATACCGGGACGGTCAGAGAAAACCGGACACGGGATATCGATATCCGCTCGAGAATTTTTATCCGTTGCGCCTGTAGCCGTGAAACGGCTTCATATCGTTTCATTGGTTAAGCCTGAGGCAGCGCCTCACAGGGGATTTCCTCCTCCCCGCAGCCCCCTCGAGAGGATAGCCGGTGTGACGCCCTGCATGGGAGAAGATCATAAGCACATCCCAAAAGTACCCTGCGACTGAATATTCACATGGTTCAGGGTCTTCTGACGCACGTTCGTAAAGAATTGGGCAATATCCAGCGTCAAATCGCTGACACGGCTTTCTACTGGGCATCGCATCGCGGGGGAGCGACCGGGAGGGGGACACCCCCTCCCGGCAGAGGCGTTTTGGGACGACCTCCATTTAAAGCGGTAATAACCTTTTATTCCCAATCAGGTTTGATATTCATAGGAAATCGTGTATGATGCCGTTTTACGGCCGCAGGCACGACCGATGAAGATCGTTGATCCGGTTTTGCTTTCGGTATAATTATTATGCGGGTCACACCTGCCGGGAGGAGAGCCCCTCCCTCCGCAGGGCGGGCGACGGGCCGGGTAGACATCCTGGTTACATAGTGGGAGAGGGTGAATCCGGATCCCGTGCGTTCAGGGCCTCCGTTCTTGATGCACCGCCGGAGGAGTTCCTCTTCGCACCGACACCTCTGCAGGATCATCGGACAGAAGAAGCATTGGAAGGGCATTCCTGCGCTGCAAGGAGGAGGCGATCGGAACGGGCGACGACGCCGGCAGGCCAGCCGATAGCCGGGTGGAGATCTCTCCAGCGGCGCGGGGCGATTCACCGATCGAGGAGCTCGCTCACACGTACCAGCGCATGAAGCCTGGCATGCTCTTTTTCAAGCCTCTCCGAAGCGCCCATCTCACGGTCGACGACGGTGACCACACAGTCGACCCTGGCGCCCGCCTCCCGGAGGGATGCAAGGCCGAAGAGCGCACTGCCGCCTGACGTCGTCACGTCCTCAACGAGCAGCACGTGCCTGCCCGCGACATCGCCTATGATCGTGCCGGCTTTCCCGTGCTCCTTCTCCGACTTCCGTATGATTGCATAGGGTTTATTACTTGCGAGCGAGACCGCCACCGCCACCGGCACCGCCCCGATCGCCACGCCGGCAACCATCTCAAACGCAAATCTGTCCGCAATCTCCCTCCCGATAGCCCCGAGTATTTCCGGGTTCGTGGTTGCCGTCTTGATATCGATGTAATACCTGCTCCTGACTCCGGACGCAAGGACGAAGTCCCCGAACTCGATTGCGCCGCTCTCTTTTATCAGTCTTGCAATAGTCTTTACCATGGTACATCCTTTACCCCGGCCAGATACCCGATGATGTTCGTTGCCCGATGGAGGATGGGCGTCACAATGATGATCCAGACGAGCATGGGCAGCGTCAGGTTCTCAAGCAGCCACCCGGGCATGGCGATGAGGACGAGCAGGAGGGAGCCTGCCACCAGATCGTACTGGTCGGCGATGGGCCACTTCTCGCCGCGTTCCTTTCCCGCCCTCCGCTTCAGGAAACTCTTGGCCATATCGCCAAGCAGCGCTCCTGCAGCGAGAAGGATCACCGAGAGCAGGGTGTGTGCGGGAAGCACATCCAGGCCGAACGAGGTCCGGAGCCGGATCAGGATCGCTCCTGCGAGTATGCCAGCAAGAACGCCTGCAATAAAGCCCCTGTATGTCTTTCCATCGCCAAGAAGTCTCTTCCCGTCGAGAAACCGCATCCCCCGATCGATCGGTGTCCCCCCGCCGAATACCACAGCAACAGGGTTCGGTATATAAGCAGGGATCATCATCCATAGTGCGGACACCAGTGAAACGATGCAGTACGCGATATCATTGCTGCCGATTGCCAACAGTCTAGTATTAGGCGTAAATGTAAAGATTAAGGTATCGAAATGTAAAATGAGATAAGAGAGAGGCACAGGTGATATCATGTTGATCAAGAAGACGAAGAGCCTTTGTCCTGTATGCAATGCCGTCCTCGATGCGGATATTGTAGAGGAGGAAGGTCAGATCTGGCTGATCCGCACATGCCCTGAACATGGCGAATATCGGGGGCTGTACTGGTCAGATGCCGCGATGTTTGAGCGGTTTGAGAGGTTTGAAGCGATCGGTTCGGGGGTGGAGAATCCCCGGCACAACGCACCGCCGGATGGATGCCCCCGCTTCTGCGGCCTCTGCTCCAATCACCGATCCACGACGCTGCTTGCCAATATCGATCTGACCAACCGCTGCAATCTTAACTGCGACTTTTGTTTTGCAAATGCACGTGCATGTGGTTTCATCTATGAGCCTTCGTTTGAGCAGATCGTCGATATGATGCAGGTGCTGCGTGAAGAGAAGCCTGTGCCGGCACCGGCAGTCCAGTTCTCCGGCGGGGAGCCGACGATGCGCGAGGATGTCCCCGAGCTTATCAGGAAGGCAAAGGAGCTGGGGTTTTATCAGGTGCAGATTGCAACGAACGGCATCCGGATTGCAAAGGATATCGAGTATCTCAGAGAACTTAAAAGCGCCGGCCTCAGTACCGTATACCTCCATTTTGACGGGGTAACACGTGAGACGAACCCCCAGATCGCCCAGAGCAGGAAGGCGATTGAGAACTGCATGGAGGTCGGGATGGGCGTGGTGCTCGTGCCGACCGTGATCCGCGGCAGGAATGATCATGAAGTGGGGGCTATCATCCGGTATGCGGCCGAGAATGTCAGGGTCGTACGGGGCGTCAACTTCCAGCCGGTGGCATTCACCGGCGCGGCAAGCGAGGATGATGTGCGGAACGAGCGTATCACCATTCCCGACCTTGCGGAGCGCATCGAGGAGCAGACGGACGGCATCATCAGGAAAGACTACTTCTATCCCGTGCCCTGCGTGGTTCCTGTATCCGAGCTGATAGAGGCATATACGGGAAAGCCTCAGGTGACGTTCACCACCCACCAGCACTGCGGGGCCGCGACCTATGTCTTCATCACCGAGGACGGCATGATGCCGGTCAATAAGATGGTTGATGTCGACAGCTTCTTCGAATCGATCAAAAAGATGGAGACAAATCTCAAAAAGGGCGGATCACTCAATAAATACGTGACGCTGGTCGAAGGCGTGAAGGATCTCCATACCTCGGTGAAAAAGGGAGAGTCGGGAAACACGGCAGAGTTCTGGAAGCTGATAGCAAAGGCGCTCGTGAAGCACGATTTTCAGGCACTACGGGATTTTCACTGGAACGCGCTGTTTATCGGAATGATGCACTTCATGGACCGGTACAACTATGATCTCTCGCGCGTGCAGCGCTGCTGCATCCATTACGCTGCTCCCGACGGTCGGCTCATACCTTTCTGCACCTACAATAGCGGACCCGTCTATCGGGAGCAGGTCTGGAAGGCATACGCGAACCAGAGCACCGAAGAGCTCCTTTAGGGAAATGGCAGCGCAATACCATCCACATTTTCCATTGCGATGCGTGCGATTGCCAGATCTTGAATGGCAAGCCCTGTCGAGTCGAAGATGGTGATCGCATCCGGCGGCGTCCGCTTCCGCAACCCCAGGACGACCTCGCCGAGCGTGCCTGCAATCTCTTCCGGGGCATAAAGCCCCTGGCTGATGGGCACATTGATCTCTCCGGAATGGACAGCCTGCTCGATATCGTCTACAAACACCAGTGAGCGCTTCAGGAGTGCCGGATCCAGCTCCTGTTTTCCCGGCGCATCGGCGCCGATTGCGTTGATGTGAGTCCCCTCGTGCACCCATTCTGCCTTCACCAGGGGCCGCCGTGACGGCGTGGTGGTCACCAGGATGTCGCAGTCGCATGCCCGCTCCAGCGAGACGCTCTGTGCGTCATACCGGGCGTACGCGGCAGCGAACGATTCTGCACGTTTTGCGGTGCGGCTCCAGACGCGGATCTCCCGTATATCCATCTGGTCCGCAATTGCCGCAAGCTGCGCATGCGCCTGCCGCCCGCTTCCGATAAAGCCCACCCTGACCTCCCGGTTCACTGCCAGATACTTCGCTGCAACCGCTCCCGCAGCGCCCGTTCTCATATCGGTAAGTGCGGTTGCGTTGATGATGGCCTCCGGCAGCCCGGTCTCCACGTCAAGGATGACCGTGACGGCCATAACGGTCGGAAGGCCGATATCAGGGTTCCTGGGGTGAACATTGACGAGCTTGACACCGGCAAGATCGAGTCCCGGCATATAGGCGGGCATGGTGCGGAGATCGCCCTTCTCAAAGGTGAGATATATCTTCGGCGGCATCTGCACATTCCCCCTTCCGTGTTCGGCGAACGCATCCTCGATAGCCCTGATCACTTCGGCGCAGGAGAGACTATCGCTGGCATCCGGATAGTAATGCATACTTAGAATCGTTTCCACAGGCTATTTGGCTTTATCGGTGTATGACAGGGGCGAAATTGCGAGAGACGCATATTTTCATCTCCCTGCCTGCAATCGCGTCTGTTATGCTTCCTGTGTGCCGTCCTGAATGTTCCGCAGCGTCAGCCGGATGAGGCCGAGATGCGCATCGGGAGCAGTCAGAACGCAGATATAGAGGTCGCCGTACGGAGCAATGATGAACTTGCCCTGCGGCGTCTCAAGGATCATCTGGGCAAGATCCCCCATCTCCATGTCGAGGGTGATCTCCATTCCTGCCCTGAGCAGATCCTCTGCGACCGCCGCCACGTGCTCAACGTCGGCATTGCCCAGCGACTGGAGTGCGAATCCCTCGTGAAATACCGAGACTGCGATGACTCCGGGCTGCTTCTTAATGAGATCGAGACTTTCTTCACTCATCGGGGCTGCTGTTGCGGCCATTCCTGCAGCTTCCTGTCGGGGGGCGACCCTGGTAATGAGGCATCCCCAGCTCCTGCAGATGATCCGGGCAACCTGGAACTCTTCCTGCGTGTAATTCAGCAATTCGCATTCAAGGAACGGCTTATCAAGGAGATGCCGGTATGCATCTTCACCTTCAAGCGCGGACGCAGTTTCGCTCTCCGTGAATCGCGCGGCGACCGGGTCTCCTTCGGCCAGAAGAATCATCCCCTCCCCGCCGGGCCCGGTAATCCGGGCGGCGCCGAGGAATCGGGGGCTGATGACGCTCAGGTTCTGCAGGGCTATCTGCATCTTTCCCAGGGATACACCATCGGGCATCATCATCTCACAGAGCTGCCATAATTCGTTCCCTGTTCTTCTTCAGCTCGTACCGGATCCTGCCGACATTGACCTTCGCATCGGCGACGATGGCTATCAGTTCGTCCTCGGACAGCGGTGAGAGGAGGATCGGGCCGTTCTCGAGTTCCACGAGCATCTGGTGCATCTCCCCCTTCCCGAGCTCCACACTCATCGCCTCGGACGTACCCATCCCGGTGGACGCCATTGCGCCCAGCGCTTCGATGTCTATATCTCCCGCAACCACACTCTCGATAACAAAGCCGTCCCTCCCCGCCACGACAGCTGCAGTCACTCCGTCAAGCTTCAAAAACTCTCCCAGAATCTGCTTCAGCATCTCATTCACCTCCTTATCTGCACTGCCGTATTACCTCGATATCAATGGGCATCCTGCCGATTGCATGGGTAGCGCACGAGATACAGGGATCATATGCCCGGATCACCATCTCGATGCGGTTTGCGGCACTGCTGCTCAACTGGCCATCCTGCACAACCCGGCGCGCCATATCGAACACGCCCCTGTCCATCGCGTAGTTGTTCTGGCATGTCGCGACGATCAGGTTGCACCGCTCGATGAACCCGCCCTCATTGACGGTGTAGTCGTGGATCAGGGTGCCCCGGGGCGCCTCCACAATTCCCACACCCCTCCGATGTACCACTCCCGTAACCGGGGTCCTGATATCAGAACCGGTGATCCCGCTGTCAGACAGCATCTCTACGGCCTTCTCGCAGGAAGCGAGGAACTCGATATATCGGGCGATGTTGTACGGCAGCGCTCCCTGCACGTTCTTCCCGAACGCCTGCCTGTACTCTGCCAGTGCCGCGTCCGCGCCCCCGGTGCCCATGCTCTGCACGATATTCAGGCGTGCAAGCGGCCCCACGCGATAATAATCCCCGGTCTTCAGCCGTGCGAACTTCAGGTACGACCAGTCCTCCGAGTACTCTTCGATATGGTCTGTGTAGTCCTGCCCGGTAAAGCCTCCGACGATGTTTCCTGTACTGTCCATCACCTGCACCTCGCCGTGATAGGTGGCGTAGGTGCCCTGATCAGCTATCCCCAGAAAGGCGGTCTGCACCTCTCCGATGGAGGTGTCCATATCGTCGAGGAAGCCCTTTGCAATCTCCCATCCTTCCTGTGCGTTCCTGAGCGTCTCCTCTGCCATACCAAGGAGCTCGGTCCGCCTGCCTTCCGAGAGAGGGGCCGACATGCCTCCCGGGAGCGCATTGCCCGGATGTATGGGTTTTCCTCCGACCGCTTCCGTCAGCCGCTGGCCGAATTTTCGTACGGCGATTGCTTTCTTTGCAATCTCCGGGGAACGCCGCGCAAGTCCGAGGACGTTCCGCTCTTCCGCCGGCGCATCGTGGCCGAGGAGAAAGTCGGGTGCGGCGAGCATGAAGAAGTGAAGCGCGTGGGAATGGATGAACTGGCCAAGGTTGAGCAGTTCGCGGAGATTTCTTCCGGTCTTTGGAAGCTCCGCACCGAATATCTGGTCGGTCGCTTTTGCTGCGGCGAGATGGTGCGCCGACGGGCAGATCCCGCAGATGCGCGGCGTAATGCGGGGAGCCTCTTCCACCTCAGCTCCGATCAGGAATTTCTCAAATCCCCGCAGTTCAACGACATTGAAATGGGCATCCTCGACCTCGCCAGCAGGGTTGACGGCGATGGTCACCTGTGCATGTCCCTCGATCCGGGTCACCGGGTTGATCGTGATCTTCGTCATCCGCCCCGCTCCTTGATAAGATCGCGTATCTTTGAGTTCTCTTTATCTTCCATGATCATGCTCCCTATTGTAAACGCATACATGGTATGGGCGACGTCGTGGAACTCCTTCTCGACCTCCTTTGCCGGCCTGTCCGTCAGGTCTGATATCCGGCGGACCATCATGTTGTAGATGTCCCGGCAGGGTTCGCGGAGAATATCGAGCGACGGGCCGTTGCACCCGTGGCATGGGACGTTGTTCTTCGGGCATGCCGCCCCGCAGCGGCCGAACGTGACCGGCCCGAGGCAGAGATAGCCCTGGCCGAGCAGGCAGTGCTCCCTGTCGGGCACACCTTCAAACCGCCTCTTCAGCGACCACCCCTCAATCTTGCCCATTGTACGGTCGCATTCGGAGCAGACCGATTTGCGGGAGAGCTCGAGGGTATCCCCGGCGATCAGGGCAGGAATGATCTGTTTTAAGAATATCTCCTTTGGAGGGCAGCCGGTGATATAGTAGTCGACCCTGACGACGTCCCCGACAGCGAACGCCCGGTAGAGGAACGGCGGCACCCCGGTCGGGATCACACCGTCCGGCCTGACCGTTTCCACTTCCTGGTAGACGTACCGGAAGAGCTCTTCATTGCTGCTGAGCATGGACAGACCTGACACACCGCCGTAGCAGGCGCAGGTTCCGAGGGCGACGACGACTTTTGCCCGTTCGCGTATCACCTTCAGGCGCTCCTGGTTCTCTTCATTCCGAACTGCACCCGTGACGAAGGCGATGTCGATGCCTTCGGGCGGTTCTTTAACGTCCATAATGACGGGGGAGTAGACGATCTCCGCCGTCTCGACAAGATCAAGGATCATCTCGTGGAGATCGAGCACGGCAATCGTGCATCCGGAACAGCCTGCAAGTTCTTCAATTGCTATCTTCACACGACCACCTCATTTCAATACCAGTTTCTTCAGGCAGGCGTTCGGGCCCGTGTGCACGATCTCGAGTTTTGCACGCCGCCCGGTGATCTCTTCGATTGCGCCGACGACATACCCGAACAGAGTCTGGCAGAGCGGACCTCCCTGTTCCAGGCCGTTTCGCCGCAGGGTCTGCCGGACGATACAATCATGGAATACCAGATAGATGAAGGTCTCACCGTTCTCTTCTATGATGTAATTCTCCTTATCTGCGGGCTTCCAGACTTCAAAGGTATACTGACCCCGCAGGAGATCGGAGAGTTCATGCAGGGCGCCCTCGACGTCCTCGCGTTTCTGGAAATATTTGGCCGTTTCATGGCCGAACTTCTTCCCTGCCCGGTAGGTGACGGCGTTTGCGCCTCTCCCTGCGATCTCCTCAAGCGATCTGATGATCAGCCCGTTTAATTTCATCACGCCGTGCAGGGTCTGTTCCATCTCTCTCGGGCGTGGTGTGCATTCAAGCGGGATATCTTCGGAACGGTAGACGATATCGGTGTGAAAGCTCTCCTGCAGCTGGTCGATGTAGCCGCTGTTCATCTAGATCACCTTCCGGAGCATCTCGCAGACCCTGATATCGATATAATGCCTCCTTGCCGGGTAGACGCCCCGGTGCTCCAGTGCCTGGGCGGGACATATCTCATGGCAGGACAGGCAGCCCATGCAGTTTTCAGGCCTGACCGGGGTGCTCACCCCGTCCCTGATCTCATATACATCCATGGGGCAGTCCTTTACGCAGAGACCGCACCCCACACATGCGTCACAATCCACATGTATTTCCATTAGCCTTCACTCTCTGGAAGTGATTATCTTTTTCCCCTATAAAAAGCTAATTGTATTAAATTAAATCTTTTAATCGCTTATTCTGTTTTTTGGGAACATTAATTACCCTTTCTTACATTTCCAGCATAAAACCGGAGATGCAGTCCGGGCGTATCGCCGGCATGCAGCTATTTCAGTCCCCGCGTGATCCCGCGGACCGATGCAACAAGCTGGCTCAGATCGCTTTCTGAAAATTGCATTCTCGTCCGCACATTGTCAAGCTCGTCCTGCTGCTGTTTGATGCGGCGATACATCACATACATGATAAAAAGCTGGAAGAAGATCACAACCCCAAAAAGCATAAGGAGGACCGTCTCTACCGTCATGTTTTCCCCCTGAACAGCACCCGTGCAAGCCTATCGACGAACCCTTCCCTGGAGGCGTTCGCCACCGCCTCCTCTGCCTGGTATTCAATGCCTGCGAGCCCGGCAGAGATGCGCGAAAACGCCTGCGAGGCATCAGATGAAGGGTATTTCAGCACTACCGGCATACGGGCCGCAGACGAGCGGCGTACGTATGGATCTTCGGGGATAAATCCGATCACCCTGACCCCGAGCAGGTTCTGCATCTGTGCGCGGGACATCTCGCCGTTGTTCGTGGTGACCCGGTTCATGATTGCGCCTGCCACATGCCCTCCGATCATCTCGGTAAGCGTTCTCGTCTTTATGGCATCGACGATCGAGGATATCTCCGGGTTTACGATGAGCAGCACTTCATCGGCGACCGCAAGAGGGATCACGCCGTCCTTGCTGATGCCTGCCGGAGCATCCAGAAGCATGATGTCGAAATCGTCCACCAGATCCTGGAGCACTTCCTTGAGCCGATCCGGATTGGCGCTCTGAAACCCCTGCAATGACAGCCCGCTCGGGATAATCTTCACCCCGAGCGGACCATCGTAGATTGCATCCTGTATCGATGCCTTCCCTGCGAGCACTTCATGAAGTGTGACCGGCAGATTCTCAAGCCCCAGGATGAGGGCGAGGTTTGCCATGCCCGTATCTGCATCAAGAATGCAGGTTCTCCTGCCGTGCCGCGCAAGCATGGGTCCGAGGTTTGCGGTGACCGTCGTCTTTCCGGTACCGCCTTTTCCGGATGCAATCGCATAGACCCGTATCATGAGACCACATATCTCCTATCTGGCAGAGATTACACCCATTTCTGCAGGGCTGTCTCTGCATCCTGTCTGATCACGTCGACCTCATCCTGCCCCAGATCCTGATCGGATCGTGCGATCCCGATGACCGTCTCCCCGTTGTGCAGGATCTCAAAAAGCCTGATACCTGATTCATCTGGCTGCTTTCCCTGCAGGAAGAGGTAACTGAACTCTGCCGCATCCTCTTCAGGATCCGGCCGCGTCGATCCGATGGAGAGGCCATCGGCCGATGCAAGAGTGAGCGAGGTGAGCCGGTGCTTTTCGGTGAGCACGGCGAGGTGCTCCTGCATACTCTCTGCACCCTTGACCTCGCCCCCGATATCCGAAGGAGCGCGCTCTGCATCAGGCACTCCCGGGTGTCCTGAAACCATCGCCTGGATATTTGTCAGGTAATCTTCGTTCAGATCTTCCTCCGTCCTGGAAGGAGGCCTCCCCGCAAGCAGGTTCTGGATGTTCATCAGATAATACAGAATTCCTCCGGCAGCGATCACCAGTGCGGCCACCGCGAGCGCCGTGAACGTAAGAAGGAACAGCATATATTCCACAGGATCCATTTATCTCCGCCTCCTAACCCTCGCTGTCCTGAATGAGATGATCCAGATGGATCTTCTGGAGCAGATCCCTGCAGCTGCCTCTGAATGAACTGACCATCTTCTCCATATCCATCTCTCCCATTCTATCCATGAGGGAATCGATCTCATCACTCCTGGAATGTGCCGGAATCGCATTCCCCCATGCCGGAGATGTTTTGCCGGCCTGCATGCGGGCGGAAGGTCTCTTCTCGCTGCGCTCCAAAGCCTCCAGACTGCAGGATTTATTGAAATCACGTGCAAGGTTCATCTGCATGGGCGTGAGGGTATGCAGTTCTGCCGATACCTCCATAGTCCCATCGCCCTGCAACGCCTCCAGCACTTCATGTCCTTTCCTGCCCGAACACTCAGCAAGTATCACCCGTCCGTCTTCAAGCACAAGGACAGCGCTTCCATTACCGAGAGCAAGGGTGCAGTATCCTGTAAACCGCCCGGTAGACAGCTCCTCCAGCAGCTGCCCGGGCAGGGTGTTCTTTATAAGACGGTGAAAGCGACCACGCGGCAACTCCATACTATCACATCGATTGTGTGTGATATAATAATTTATACTATAAATAATTATTGCTATTTTAAAAGCTGTATAGAAGAACTAAATAATATTTTACAACATTTTATCTGGGTTCTCAGATGCATTCCGGGTCATAATCTCTTTCTCCACGCAGCGGAGTGCATCATGCACTGACACCTCCAGTTCAGGATCGATATCCGTGCTGTAGTCCCCCACAGCCCCTACTTCTATCCCGATCGTCACCACCTCCGTCATCATCCCGATCTCCCGGGCGATCAGGAGGACCTCGCCGATACCGGGGTCATGAAGCGTGAGCGATGAAGTGTGCGTCGGTGGCGGGGTACGGAAGGTGCGTACTTCGCCGATGCGATCACCGATCCCCACCATGGCATCCAGGATCACCACCTTATCATATCCTTCCATCAGCGGGATCAGGCCTAGTCCACCGGTTCCTCCCTCCACCGCGTCGATATCCGGATACTTCTCCTGCAGCATCTGCATCACCCTGATACCGACACCGTCGTTTCCCAGCAAAGGGTTGCCGCAGGCAATGACTCTTACGCGTCCGCCATGCACATCTGCACCTCCAATGGTTTTTTATTGCCGCATAGAAAATGGTATGGATGAGGTGTCAGGGAGGAGATGCCTGATACTGCCGGTGTACCATGATCTGGATCGTACCCAAACCGACGGATACCGAGGACGATAATTCTACGGGCGCCGTCATACAGGAGATTGAACGTGCGGGAGGGTGCTGCAGGCTCCTTGATATAGATCGTGTCGATCCCCTGCGCTCAGGGATTGCCCGGGATCTGATCTGGGTCTGCGGGATGAAACAGGATAGCCACCAGTTCGAGACCCTCTGCATCCTGGCGCTGGATAATCGGGTGATCAACACCCCCGAGGCCATCGCGACCTGTGCCAGCAAAGCGATGACGACTGCGCGTATCAAAAAGCACGGCATCAATACCCCGGAGACGCTCTTTACCCCGTCGCTCCAGCAGGCGTCCCGGTTCATCGAGGCTCATGGATCGGTGGTATTCAAGCCCCTGTACGGGTTTGACGGGAATGGGATCCGCCGTATCGCATCTACCGGCGAACTGGACGACCCCCCCTATTATCTTCAGGAATATATCCAGAACGACCGTGATTTTCGCGTCTTTGTCATCGGCGGTACCGCTGTCGGAGCGATCATGCGCATATCAGACACCCTGACTCACAACATCCACCAGGGCGGGATTGGAAAGCCCGTGGAGATCGACGCCGATATGCGGGAGATTGCCGAGGCCGCGGCATTCGCGGTCGGGATCGATTACTGCGGGGTCGACCTGCTGCTCGACGAGCGCACCTACACGGTGCTCGAGGTGAACGGCACCCCGAACTGGCACTGCATGTCAACTCCGATACCGAGACTTCTTGCGGCATATCTGATCGAGAAGGAGCGGGAGCTGCGCGCGTGATTGCCGTGGTCTGCCGCCCGCCGGAAGCGGAGCAGAGCGGGCCGGGTGGATACGCAGGAATATTCCTGAAAAGAAAGAGCTGCTGTGGTCAGGTGAGGAGGGAAGACGGCGCAGTCCCCGCCCGGGCACTCATACAGCCGGTGCTTCTGCCGAGCGTCTCACTGCAGGTATTCGATCTCTTTTAGCGTTTTTTCGGCGAGTTCTTTCATGCGAGCAGAGATCCTGCCTGAAGATGAAAACTCCACGTCCTTCATGGCGTTTGCCAGCTCCGTGCCAAGGACGAATATGGCATATTTATGTTCCATCTTGCTTTTATGGACCTGAGAAGGATCGATCTTTAAGGCATAATACTGGGAGAATTTCAAATCCGGATTTGTAATCTCAAAAAAATCCTTGATCTCGGTAAGCATGGCATGCAACGTGATCAGTTCTTCCTTGTGCATATTCTCACCCAAGGATAAAAATGGTAAATGTAATCATAAATACATTTGCCCGAAGCGGGGTCACCCGATCTTCATAAGTCTGATGGAGAGAGGGCGTTTGATAATCCCCTTGAAATCCCGCGCCGCTATGAATTCGAGGTCCTTTCCGCAGAGCAGATCCAGGAGCTTCTGATCGATCACCCGGTCGACAACGATCCCTTCAATGTCGCCGTTTACGTTCTGAAGTGCGCTCTCGATATCCGCCGCGCTCAACTCGCTCAGAACGCTGAAATCGGGAGAGAGAAACCGTGCGATCTTCCTGTCCCGTACATCCGCCATGTGATCGCCGAGGGTCGGAGAAGTGCCTGCAGAGGATGCTCCTCCGCGCTTTCCGGGAGGAGTCCTCTCATCGACCTCTTTCTCGCCTCTGGCAGATCGGAGATCGTGCGGAACGGCACGCGCTGCCTGCAGATCCATCGCTTCACCGATGGGATGATCGCTGACGAACTCCATGGGCACCTTGTTCCGGAGCGCTTTGATGATCTCCTTGCGGCTCATTCCTTCGACGCTCTTTCCGCGCGGGGAGTATGCCACGTAGTCGAGATCGGCGACCTGCAGCAGTTCGCGCAGGATCAGTTCGCCTCCCCGATCCCCGTCCAGGAATGCGGTCGCTGTCTTCCGTGAACAGAGATCGATGATGATGCCCGGGACTTTCGTCCCCTCCACCGCGACCGCGTTCTTGATGCCGTACCGAAGAAGGTTGATGACGTCGGCGCGCCCCTCCACGATGATGATCGCATCGGAGTCCATGACGTTCGGGCCTGCCGGGATCTTCTCCTCCCCGAGCATCTCGATCTTTTCGATCCTGATGACCTCTCGCACCTCGTCGAGGAGGTCGTAGCTGTTGATGGCGCCTTCATCGAAATGCTCAAGGAGCAGCTCCTTTGCGCGCTCCACGATCCGCCGCCGCTTGGTCACGCGAATATCCTCGATGCGATCAACGGCGAGATGGGCGATGCAGGGGCCCACGCGGTCGATGGTCTCAAGGGACGATGCCAGCAGAGCCGTCTCTGCGCGGTCTAAGGAGGATGAGATGAGTATTTCGCCTTTTGTTTCGCCTTTTTTGCTATTGATCTGGACGTCGATCCTCCCTACCCGCCCGGTTCGCTGCAGGTCACGCAAATCAAGGTCTTCGCCGAGTAAACCCTCTGTCTGGCCAAAAATTGCGCCTACTACATCAGGTTTATCGACCACCCCCTCGGTTTGCAGAGTAAGATGAATAAGATATTTTGTGGTTTCTGGTGAGTACATATAATACACCTCCGCTGAACGGGAAGCTGCTTCCATATGTCATGCAAATATTCATAAGCCTGAACATAGGGCCAAATACATATCTATAGTGCAATTACTTAAAGTAGATGGCATCGGTAAAGGACTTCCAATCTGATATAATTTTTGGAAATATCTCTGGAATATGAGGTTATTCCGCATTTCATCGCCCGCATCGCGCATGGGGGATCGGTTAA
>JAHKLN010000027.1 GCA_020854755.1 Methanomicrobiaceae archaeon
GCCCCCCCCCCCCCCCCCCCCCCCCCCCTGACCCCACCCCCTGGCGATTGTCCCCTCGGTCCACTATACCGGGAGACCCGGGAATTACCGGATCCGTGATGCTCCAGAAAACTCGAGAATTTTCATCTGTTGCGCCTGCAGACCCATTCGGGGGCTTCATCGGCGGTTTTATATGAACCCCCCCCCGCGCCGCGGGCGGCACACGCACAACCATGAACATCGTTTAGATGAGTACAGATACCCCTGATCCAGTGGACCGAGGGAGCATCGCAATGGGGGTGGGAAGCCGTGTACGCGGCGCAACGAACAGAGCGACCTGAATCCTTGATGATCGTTAAAACTGAGTCGATCTCCCCGCAAACAATGCCCCAAAACCAGAAGCATGCCAGGGATCAATCCGGCACTGCGACAATCCGCCGCCTCTCTTCGAAGCGATCATATAACTACGTCCCCTGCTTGAATGTCCCCTCATCTTGACGATTGAACGGATCAAGGCGAGGATCGGCGAGGATGTCGGGAATACCTCCGGGCTGAAACACACCCTGCCGCAATGCTGGAGGGATCGGGATGAGATCCATGCAGCAAGAATCGCACAATCTCCGCCCCTATCGCCGCAGGACAGCGAACGACAGGTCGCAATCGCCGGTTCTTCGCCACGGCATCAGGTGTCTGAATGCTCTTCGCTGGCGCACCAGATCTCAAGGAGTTCGTCCCGCGGATCATAGTCCCCGCGGTAATTCTCCCGCTCCGTTCCCTCCCGCATCCAGAGCGAGGCCACCTGCCTGCCGTCCCTCATGACGGAGAGGCGGCGGTGCGCCCACGGCATCTCCAGTTTCACGTCCCGCTCGTAAATCTGTTCGGCAAGAAGGCGTGAGCAGTATACGCCGTCCGACACTTCAAAAAAGACGTCCCTTACGTATCGCCTGATATACCAGCGCAGTTCGGAGACGAGAGAGAGGGCGCTCCCGAGCGAGGCCACCCGGATGAGCACCCCGTAGTCCAGGCGGGAGGGGCGGTAAAAAGCAAGCGCCGCCCTGCTTGTCTCCGATTTCAGGAGTGTGGCAAACAGGTCGACTCCATCCGCCTGGACGAGAAGGATATTCATAGATACATGCGGGTATCAAACGGAATCTGGTCCTTTTCTCTCTTCACTTTCCGGATGGCCGCAATGAAGTCAGCATGCTCTGCCGCATCGGCATCCCTGCGCACAGCCATCATGCCTGCTTCGCGGCAGATCGCCTGCAGCTCCGCACCGGTGGCATTCTCGGTCATCTGTCCGATCTCCTCAAGATCCACATCCTTCAGGCTCATCTTTGAGGTGTGGATCTTCAGGATCTCGCGCCTCGCGCCCAGGTCGGGCAGAGGGATCTGGATGATCCGGTCGAATCGCCCCGGCCTGAGCAGGGCGGGATCCAGCATGTCGATCCTGTTCGTCGCCGCCATTATCCGGACGTTGCCCCGGTTGCCGAACCCGTCCATCTCTGCGAGGAGCTGCATCAGCGTCCGTTGCACTTCGGCGCTGCCAGACGTGCCGTCGTGGGTGCGCATGCTTCCTATGGCATCGATCTCGTCGATGAATACAATGGATGGAGCGCGCTCCCTTGCAAGGATGAAGAGCTCCCGCACGAGCTGGGCGCCCTCGCCGATGTACTTGTGGACCAGTTCGCTCCCCGACATACGGATGAACCGCGCATTCGAGTGGTGGGCGACCGCCTTTGCGATGAGCGTCTTGCCGGTGCCGGGGGCACCGTAGAGGAGGATGCCTTTCGGGGGTTCGACGCCGACGCGTTCATAGATCTGGGGCTTGGTGAGCGGATACTCCACCGCCTCCCGCACTTCCTCGATCTCGTTCTGTAAGCCGCCGATGCTCTCGAATGTCACATCGGGGACTTCCTCGAGTTCCATGCCGCGTATACGTGAGTCGTAGATATTGCCGATGATCTTGACGATGGAGAGGGTATTGTTGACGGCAACCTTTGTACCGGGCTTGAGCTGGCGGTGCAGTTTCTCGCTCACGGAGGTTACGTACTCCTGATTGTTTCCCTGCTGCCTGAGATATACCTCGCCTTTCTCCAGTACATCAACCACGACAGCAACAAACAGCGGCACCCGTTTCAGCTGGCTGTTCTCTTTCCTGAGCTGGTTCACCTCTCGCTCAAGAAGCTCGTTTTTGAGTTTGGCGTCAAGTATCTGCGCCTTCAAATCCTGGATCTGCAACGCAGCCATGTCATGGTCGCTGCCAGGGTTGTTGCCAATGGTTTCGTCCATGTCACTATTATATCTGATACTCAAACCACTTATTAATGTGGTCGATATGATCATCACGGGCAGAGGGATAGCGAAAGGCACGGGAAGCGGCGCGCTGCTTGTCAGCAGTGCGCCGATCTCGTTTCTTTCCGGAGTGGATCCTGATACCGGCGTCATCGTCGAGCAGGGCCACCCGCTGGAAGGGAAGTGCATTGCAGGGCGCGTACTGGCTTTTCCCTGCGGCAAGGGATCAACGGTCGGATCCTACGTGATATATGCGCTCAGGCAAAACGGCAAGGCACCTGCCGCCATGATCAACGCCGAAGCGGAGCCGATCATCGCAGTCGGCGCGATCATGGCGGAGATTCCCTTGATCGATCGGCTCCCCGTTGAGTTATCGCGTCTGAAGACCGGGGTGCATGCACGCGTGAACGGGAATTCAGGCGAGCTGATCCTCGATAGCGATCTCTAGAGCCCGCCCGCATCACTCCGGTGCCCGCTTCATCGGCTGAACGTTTGCACCCTTCATCTCACCCAGCGCAAATCCGAACCTCGACCTGATAGACCGCGGCATATCCCGCTCCCTGATCTTTTTAAACCCGAAGGTTTCATAAAATGACACCAGTTCGAGCGTTGAGTGCATATACAGCGTTTCGTTCCCGCAGCCCGCAATGAGAGCCTCGACGGCCTTCCGTGCAAACCCCCGCCCCCGGAACTCCTCAGGCGTAAAGACCCCGTCCACCTCCAGGCCGTCGGGATGGCGTTTGCACCGGGCGACAGAGACGGGATGGTTCTCAAGGAACACCCCGAAGATCCTGTCGCTTTGCAGATCTGCCTTCTGCTGGTGATAGCCCAGCCACAACTCCTCGGCGAGCGGGAACTCCTCAGGCGCGAGCTCCCGGACGTCAACGACCATATCGAGTCTCGGATACCTGACAAAGAGCGGCCTCCTTGCGATCTTTGCCACGTCGACGGTCGTGCTCCCTATTGGGATATCCCTGAAATAGTCTCTCTCGCCGAAACGGGGCATCATGATCAGGGATACATCCTCCTCCTCCGCCAGATCGCTGATTGCTATGCTCGGACTCCCGAACCGAACGAAGGTCTTCACTGTCAGCAGTTCGTTCTCCAGAATCCCCTTCATTTCACGGAGGCCAGATTCAGCCGCCCTCACAGCTCGCTCCAGATCCTCCTTTGTCTCTGCGCTTTTAACGACGTGGACGAGGATGACCTCTGAGACACGGTTCAGGTCCTTCACGAACATGAGCATATCCTTTGACGGCCTGGAAAAATCCACCGGACAGAGCACCTTTGAGAAGATGCGCCTGCAGTATTTTTCGCTCTCCTCAGGGGTCATCGGCTCTGCACTTTTATACTGCGTGATCAGGACATTGGTCTTGCTGAAACGAAGCACACCGGCAGATACGCTCCCGAGCAGAAAGCCGGTAATGATGCCTTTCCCCCGCGCACCCATGGCAATGAGCGGCACCTGCTCCGTATCCGCCGTCCTTAGGATCACTTTTCGTATATCCCCGCTGGCAGCCGCTTCAAGTACCACCTTCACGGTGAGGCCAAGGCTTTCCAGATACTCTTTCTGCTCCTGCAGCAGTAGCCGGGCATGCTCGTCGAGAGACTCGAGAGTGCGGCCTGAAAGCCATATCTTCGCAGACGAACGCGATGCATCCAGAACATGGAGGAGGATCACCTCGCGAACACTGGGAATCTGGCCGATGCATTCGACCGTTCTATTTGCATATGTCGAAAAATCAGTCGGAAGCAAAACCTTTTCAAACATGCTCTTCTCCTGAGTCGGTATACTGGTTTTAGAGCTGATCCGGGATTAACCTGTGGGGCGTCCGGTGCGTACCGGGAAGCCTCGCCAGGAACGCAGGGCAGTGCATCGGCTATCTGTCCGGCGGATAATCCCGGACAGTCTGCAGACGGGAGGCGCACCCGATAAGGGTTGCCTGTTATATCAGGGCCGAACCCCTGGTTGAGATGTGAGCATGGCTTCCGCCCGAACACGCACCGCAGGGGACGGGTTCCGCCCTCCCCTGTATTAGAGTTTATCGAACGCTATTTTATCTCATCCTCGCACAGGCCCGATGCCGGCAAAAGAGTTATCAATCATGAAGTGCTCTGAAGGCCACACTCATCGCAATCCCTCATGAGGGTACGGATGGAGGAGCTGTCAATGACAAATGCAAAACGGTACAGATGCAAGGTCTGCAATTATATCTACTCGCCAAAGAGCGGCGAGCCGCAGAATAATATTCCGCCCGGCACTCCGTTTGAAGATCTGCCGGAGGACTATATCTGTCCGGTCTGCGGTGCGACCGGCAAAGGCCCGGTGGGCAAATGGGGATTTGTGCCATGGGAGCCGACCAAGTACGTATGCCGGGTCTGTGGATATATCTACGACCAGAGACGTGGAGAGCCGCAACGTGGCATTAAACCCGGAACGCCGTTTGAAGAACTGCCAGAAGATTATACCTGTGTTGTCTGCGGACTTGATCCGAAGATTACCGAATTTTACGGGCCGGTAGGCAAATCCCAGTTCGATCCCCTTCTTGAGATATAGGGCTATATTCCGGATGCAGGGTGCCGGGCGCACTGCCCGGATCCCTGGTTCCCTTCTGCTGCTGTCTGCCATTCGGGGCGGCCATATCGATGAGCGGGTATGAAGCCCTGCGGACTACAGGGGCGATTGAGACGATCGATGCATTCGGGCCGTACCCTGGATCCGGTTTTTCGGTTTGTCGCCCCGCAGTGGATTCAGGGCTAAATCCTCCCGGAAGGAGAGGAGACCGCCTCCCCTGCCTCCACCCCCGTTGGGATGTCCGCCTCGGTCCACTGTCCCGGGACAGTCCGTGAAAACAGGATACTGCGTATCTGTGCAGGCTCATAAATTTTCATCGGTTGCGCTTGCAGTCCCCCTCGAGAGCTTCATGGGTGGATTCATATGACATGGGTGGTGCTGTCACCATCCGCGTCCTTCAGGTATGCCTGTGGCCTTGGCCTTCGGGGGCTCATGCCGTTTCATGTGAACTCAATTCTCCGCGGCTCATCGGCAGCCAAGATCAGACTTTGCAGGAAACGCCCAGAGAGGAGGGGATATTCCCTACCCGGCCCGGGCTTTATTCACTGCAATCCGCATAGATATCAGGAATTCCTGTCCGGCCGAGCATCCGTTGCGGAAAGCGATCGCACGCCCCCGAATCTCTTCGGCAGGGTGAATCTCCGGCAGATCCTAAAAAAATTTTCCCACTATGCATAAATAACCGGTTGCGACAATACTGATACGATCATAGATCAGGGGTAATTGCTTCATATGGATATATTCGGTAATTTTCTGGGGCAGGGCAAAGACCCGAACCCGAATCAGCAAGGGCAACGTCCAGCTTGAAGCAGGCAATTACATTGAGGCAGCCAGGCACTTCGAAAAAGCATTGAGACTGGATCCCGGAAACCTGCCGGTCCTATGCTCCTTCGGGAGCGCACTTGCCTGCCTTGGAAAGTACCAGGAGGCGGCGGCGTGCCTGAAGCAGGCAGCCGAACAGGCGCCGGATGACGCCAACATCATGCGGTCGCTCGGCGCCTGCCTCCTGCGCACGGGCGGCTGCAGTGAAGCTGTCGAGTGCCTGAACGCAGTGGTCAGGAAACATCCCGACGATCCGGCCGCATGGTACAGCCTCGGAGAGGCCCAGGAGAGGCTCGGAAGGTACGCCGATGCGGCAGCCTCGTTCAGGAAGGTGCTTGATCGGAACCCCGATGATGTCTTCCTCTGGGAGAAACTGGGGGACTGCCTCGAACGGATTGGCAGACACAGCGATGCAGCCGTATGCTATCGCCATGTGCTCGCCGCTGACCCTGCGGATGCTGCTGTCTGGATGAAAAAGGGGGCAGCACGTGCTCGCCTGGGTGATCATGCCGATGCTATCGCCTGTTTTGACAGGGTGCTCGAGATGTGCCCGGACGATCTCGGAGCGCTGTATCAGCAGGCGCAGGCATCCGAATACGCGGGCAGATTCAGGACTGCAGCAGAGTGCTATGAGCGGATCGTCACTCTGAATCCCGATGATACGGCGGCATGGTTCGGGCAGGGGATGAATCATCTCCGCCTCGGCGACTATGTCAGAGCAGTTGCCTGCTTCGAGAAGGTCGTTCTCGCCGATGCAGACCAGATGCATGCCTGGTATATGCTCGGGACCGCCTGCGCCGTACTCGGCATGTTTGAACGTGCGATCGGGTGCTTCGATCATATCCTGAAGCATGACCAGAACTTCCTGCATGTCTGGTACAGCCTCGGGATGGCGCAGTATAAGCTCGCCCTCTATGCCGGGGCGGTGCGATCATTTGAACGGGTAGTGTCGCTGGGGGGCGGCCAGGGTGCGCGGTGGATCACTGACGGGGCAGAACTGAGCCTCTTTGCCAGATCCGAGCGCGAACCTCAAAGGAAGATGCAGCCGATCGAGCTTGATCTCCGCCCCGGCGTTGCTGAATACTATCTGGGAATCGCGTTGATGCACCTCGGCAGGCATGAAGACGCCTGCGAATGTTTTGAGCGGATACTCGGGCTGGATCCAAAGCATATCGGCGCCCTCAGAAACAGGGGGCTTGCCCTGATGCATCTCGGCCGGTACGAGGATGCGATCGAATGCCTGCGCGCTGTGCTTGATGCAGAGCAACACGACGAAGCCTCCCGGCTGGCGATGGCGGAGGCCCTCAAGAATCTCGGGAGATACGAGGATGCGCTCTCGTCCCTCGACCAGGTGTTGATGGAAGGGGAAGGCAGCACCGTCGCCCTTCATGAGCGCGGCACAGTCCTGAAACACCTCGGCCGGTACGAGGATGCAGTGCGGACCTTCGATACGCTGCTGGAGTTCAGCCCGGACGATACGGCGGCATTGATGGATAAAGGACAGGCGCTTGCGCAGCTCGGCAGGTACGCGGAGGCGCTTCTCTGCTCCGACCGCCTGATCATGCTGGATCCCGGCAGGCCCGGATACTGGCAGGAGAGAGGGATGCTGCTTGAACGCCTTGGCCGATATGCCGATGCAATCGCCTGCACCGAGCATGCACTGGAGATCAATCCCGACGATGCAGGATCCCTCCTGCGGAAAGCACGCCTTCTTGAGATGCTCGGGCGTTTTGATGATGCCTGCGAATGCTACGGCATCCTGCAGAAGCGCGACCCGTCAAATACGGAAATTATGCTGAATCTTGGTAGCCTGCTCTTTGGGCTCGGCCGGTTTCGTGAAGCGGCGATCCAGTTCGGCTGCGTCACCCAGGCAGAGCCCGGGCGGCACGATGCCTGGTTTAACCGGGGCAACGCCCTCCTGAAACTCGGCAGGTATGCCGAAGCGGCGGAATGTTTTGAGCAGGTCGTTAAGATCAGGCCTGACGATCCCACGGGATATTCCCGACTTGCAGTCGCTCTCTCCAGACTCGGAGTTCACCGGCGCGCAATCGAGTGCTGTGACCGGGTGCTCGCAGCGGATCCGGAGAACGCGGAGGCGAGGAAGATCAGGGCATCTGCGTGCAAGCACGTCGGCAGGCATGACGAGGCGATTTCTGATTTTATGGCGTATCTTACGTCGCATCCAAAAGACCGGCGCGCCAGAATCTCGCTCGGCTCGGAACTTGAGAACGTCGGCAGGTATGACGATGCGATCAGGTGCTATGCACTGGTGCTTCAGAGTGACAGAGGGGACATCGGGACATGGCATATCCTGAAGAGCGCCCTGCTGCATCTGGGTAGATACGAGGATGCCCTTGAGTGCTCGGATCAGATCCTTGCCGCAGGACGCGACGATGAAGTTCTGTGGCTGAAGCGCGGAGAGATTCTCCTGCGTCTGGGCAGATACAGCGAGGCCGCGGAATGCTATGAGAAGGTGCTTTCCGCCGAACCGGAAAACATTGCCGCACGCCGCGCCCTCGGTGAGGCATATGAGAGGATCGGCAGGTACGAAGATGCGATTGCAGAGTATTCGGCGATCCTTGACCGCGAACCGGCAAACATTGATATCCTGTATGCCAAGAGCTCCGCCCTCATCCATCTGGGAAGGTATGCGGACGCACTGAAATATGTGGATAAGATCGTCGTCCTCAGACCTCAGGAAACCGCTGCGCTCTTCACCAGAGGGACAGTGCTTGAGAGGATCGGCAGGTATGAGGATGCCCTGCAGAGCTATGCAAAGGCGGTCTCGATCGATCCCGATAATGCCGTCATCTGGAACTCGGGCGGCGTTCTGCTTGACGCGATGGGCAGGCACTCCGATGCGGTGAAGTACTTCGACCGGGCGCTGGAGCTCGTCGCCGACGACCAGAACGCCTGGTTCAACAAAGGGATTGCTCTTGAGCATCTCGGCAGTTATGTGCAGGCGATCGTATGTTTCGATCACGTGACGGCAAAGGATCCCGATAATGCACAGGCATGGTACCAGAAGGGCCGGGCGCTCGACCGGATCGGGAAGCATCAGGAAGCGATGGAGTGCCTGAAGCGGGCGCTGGAGCTCGATTCGGGCAGGTGATTCGGCCTGCGCTCTCTGCCTGCAGGAAATACCTTTATCATATGCCGAGCAGGTACACGGCACATCAGGGTGAAGGGCATGAAGGATATCGGGCAGGAGTTAATGGAGAAGACCAGGTATCAGAGGCTCGGACCGTCCGGCCAGATGATGGGCCTCCCGCAGCCCCCGCTGGAGCTCCCGTACGACAGGGCAAAGGATCTCATCAGGCTGCACCCGCCTCGCGAGATCCGCGTCTCCCCGATCGATCTCCGGGAGGCGATCGAGAGGCGGGAGAGCCTGCGTGAATATAAAGACGCTCCCCTGAGCCTATCGGAGGTCTCGTTTCTGCTCTGGTGCACGCAGGGGGTGAGGCAGGTGATGGGAAGGCAGTTCACGTTCAGGACCGTGCCGTCTGCCGGCGCACGTCACGCGTTCGAGACATACCTGCTTGCAAACAGGGTTTCCGACCTCGAACCCGGGCTGTACCGGTATCTGGCGCTTGAGCATTGCCTGATCGAGCTCGATACCGCGGCGGACTGTGCAGAGCGGGTCACCGCCGCCTGCCTCAACCAGCTGTTCGTCAAAAGGAGTGCCGTTACGTTCCTCTGGACGGCGGTCGCCGGCAGGATGACCTGGCGCTACGGATCCCGCGGTTACCGCTACCTGCATCTGGATGCGGGCCACGTCTGCCAGAATCTCTGCCTTGCCGCAGAGGCCGTGGACTGCGGGGCCTGCCCCGTCGGCGCCTTTGACGACGATGCCGTAAACGCCGTCCTCGGAATCGACGGGACGGAACAGTTTGTCATTTACATCGCTGCACTGGGAAAGAAGCGCTGATACGGCAGGAATATCGGGGCATCCCTTCTGAGTGCATCGCCGTACTGCAGGAGTGTTTCCATATAATCAGGCCGGTTTGGAGATCCCGATCCCCGGCGCCCTGCTCTTTGCACTCCCGTATCAGGCTTCTCAACGGCTATCCTTTGGAGGGAGCGGGTATCCGCCTCCTGGGGCGGGAGGTGATGCCGCTCACGGCCCAATGGAGAGATCATTGCACCAGGGGAATCGATCCTGATCGCGCCTGTGGCTGATGCGCCTTTATCCGGATTTCCTGTGAAACGACATGAATCCCCGAAGGCCGCAGGCCGCAGGCATACAGAATGAAGGCGGGTGATGCTGCTCGCCGCCTATGTTCATATAAAATGTGTATGAAGCCCCCGGGAGGGGCTGCAGGCTCAACCAATGAACATTCTTGACGCTGCACCGATACACACTGTCCTGTTTTCACGGACTATCCCGGGACAGTGGACCGAGGGGGACATCCCAACAGGGGGTGGGGGCAGGGGAGGGGGTCTCCCCCTCCCCGCCAGCCCTTTCCCCTTCGAGGATAGCCGGTAGGAAGCCGTATACGGGAGTGCAAAAACCAATCGGCGAGAGAGTCCTCGATTTCAGAAACCGGCTTAGCTATCATGTGAAAAGTCCATGAAGCCCTTCAGGCTCCAGGCACAACTGATGAAACTCTTGACGCTGCACAGACGCTCCGGGTTAGGTTTTCTCCGACTATCCCCGGACAGTGGACCGGGAGGCATCCCGACGGGGGTGGGGTCAGGAGGAACGGACCGTTCCCCCGCCATACGATGCCCTGACCCGGGATGTACACAGCACTTCACGGAGTGTGAGGAAGAACTTCCCTCGTGCGGAGAGCCACCGCGATGCCCCCTGCAACCCTGCAGAGGCGGACTGACCGCTGCATGGCTTCGTGCCGTATCTGCAGCCTCCGGAAAAACATATATACCTGCGTGCAGCCTCTACGTAACTCCTATGAAGAAGACACTGTATCGATCGAAGAGAGACAGGATCATTGCCGGTGTCTGCGGCGGGCTCGGCGATTACCTTGACGTGGATCCCAATGTCATACGGCTGCTCTGGGTGGTCATCACCGTGTTTTCCGGAGGATTCCCAGGCGTGATCCTGTATATTGTCGCCTGGGTCCTCATTCCCGAAGAGGGAAGCACGGTCGACGTGGAGTACACGGTAAAAGAAGAGACAACCGGTCAGGACTGAAACCGGGGCATTTTCCCGGTTTTCAGCACAATTGCGGCAGTCGTCAGCCCGGGATTCGGCCAATCCGGATGGGCTGTCATCCAGAGCCTCCCGATCCGGCCTGAGAAGGGTATTTACCCCGGCGCAAACACCTCATATACGATCGACAGAGATGGTATCAGCGATCTGTACAGACGGGCTCACCCGGACCTTCGGGATGTTGACGGCAGTCGACGGCGTCAGCCTCGATGTGGAGGAGGGCGAGGTCTTCGGGGTGCTCGGCCCGAACGCCGCCGGCAAGACGACCCTCATCCGGCTCATAAACGGAGTGCTCACTCCCACCCGGGGGAAGGCATCCGTGTACGGAAAGGACGCTGCCAGGGAGGGGACGGCAGTGAGGGCGATGACCGGCGTGCTCACCGAGTCGCCGTCGCACTATGAGCGGCTCACCGGACGGCAGAACCTGACCTTTTACGCACGGCTCTACGGCCTGCCCGAACCGGATGTGGCGGGATCGGTGGCAGGAAGGCTGACACTCTTCGGACTTGAGGCGCGCGCCGACGATCTCGTCGGGGGCTACAGCAAAGGCATGAAACAGCGGCTTGCACTTGCCCGGGCGCTCATCCATGACCCGAAGGTGCTCTTCCTCGACGAACCCACGGCAGGACTCGACCCGGAGGCGTCCCGGCAGGTGAACGACATGATCCGCGGTCTTGCGGAGTCGGGCGGGCGGACGGTCTTCCTCTGCACCCATAACCTCCACGAAGCGCAGTCACTCTGCGACCGTGTTGCGATGCTCAACCAGGGAAGGATCCTTGCAACCGGCAGCATACGGGAGCTCTCGGAGCAGCTCTGGCAGGCAACCCCGGTCGAGATAGAGTTCCTCACTCCGCCGCCGGAGGCGGTTCTTACGCACCTCTCCGCGATGCAGGGCGTCACCCTCATCGACCGCGGCGACGTCTCGCTGACGCTCCGGGTCTCGCAGAAGGAGGTCGTGCCTGCCGTCGTTGCATCGGCGGTCGCGAACAGCGGCAGAGTCCTGAGGGTGAGCCCGCGGGAGTACTCGCTCGAGGAGATCTACTTCGCCATCCAGCGTGGCAGGGAGGCGGCCGAATGAACCGGCGGATCGTCTGGACGGTTGCGGAGAAAGATCTCAGGGAGGTTCGCAGAAACCGGATTGCCGTCTTCGGAGCGGTCATCCTCTCGGTGGTCTTTGCCGTCGCTCTCCCGCTCTTCATCACGCAGATGCCGGCGATCGCCGCAGGCACACCCGATGAACCGACGTTTGAGGAGGTCGCATCCATCATCCCGCCGGAGCTGCTCGACCTCATGGAGCAGCTCGACCCGGCCCAGCTCCCGATCGTCCTCTTCCTGGGGTACCTGTTTGCGCCGCTCTTCCTCGTGCTCCCGCTGATGCTTGCGAGCATCATCGCCTCGGAGGCATTTGTCGGCGAAAAAGAGCGAAAGACGCTCGAAGCCCTTGTGTACACACCTGCAACCGACCTCGAACTCTTCGCAGGCAAGGTGCTCGCCTCCGCCGCTCCTGCCGTCGCCTATGCGTGGGCGAACTTCGCGATCTATGCGGTGGTGGTCAATGTCGCCGGATGGCCGATCATGGGGGAGATCTGGTTTCCGACCGGCGTCTGGTGGGTGCTGATGCTCTGGGTCACGCCGGCAGTTGCGACGCTCGGCGTCTCTGCAACGGTGCTGATCTCTTCAAGGGTCAACACGTTCATGGAGGCGTACCAGGCGTCCGGGGCGCTCGTGCTGCTGATACTTTTCCTCCTCCTGGGCCAGATCTTCGGGATCATCTTCCTCTCGCCTCTGGTGCTGTTCCTGATCGGTGCGGCCTTCTTTGCCGTCGACGCCCTCCTGATCCGATTCGGCGTGAAGATCTTTGCCCGGAGCGAGCTGATCGCCCGGATATAGCGCCCTCCTTATCCGCCGCCGGTCATGCTCTTCTTCTGCAGCCTCCTCACCGTATCCCGGAGCGCGATCGCCCGCTCGAAGTCCAGGTTCTCCGCAGCCTCCCGCATCCGGGCCTCGAGCTCGATGATCAGGTTTGGTATCTCCTTCTTCGGCACGTGTTTCGTGTCGGTGATATCCACCTCCTTCTCGCGGATCGGCCTTCTGACGGTGCGCGGGGTGATATTGTGCTCGCGGTTGTAGGCGATCTGCATCGAGCGCCTCCGCTCTGTCTCGGCGATGGCCTTCTTCATCGAATCGGTCATGGCATCGGCGTAGAGCACCACCCGGGCGTTGACGTTCCGCGCCGCCCTGCCGATGATCTGGATCAGGCTCCGGGCATCCCGCAGGAAGCCCTCCTTATCGGCGTCCAGGATGCCGATGAACCCGACCTCCGGGATGTCGAGCCCTTCGCGGAGGAGGTTGATCCCGACCAGCACATCGTACCTGCCCAGGCGGAGCTGCCGGATAATCTCGGAACGCTCGAGGGTATTGATCTCGGAATGGAGGTAGCGGGTCTTAATCCCCTGATCCGCCAGGTATCCGGAGAGCTCCTCGGCAAGCTTCTTGGTGAGCGTGGTCAGGAGAATGCGGTCACCCCGCTCGATCGTCCTCTCGATCTCCGCCATCACGTCGGCGATCTGCCCCTCGATCGGCCGCACCTCGACCGCCGGATCAACGAGCCCGGTCGGGCGGATGATCTGCTCGACCACCCCCGAACGGTCGAGTTCATAGTCGCCCGGCGTTGCCGAGACAAAGATCACCCGCCGCATATAGGCGTCAAACTCTTCGAACCGGAGGGGGCGGTTGTCAAACGCGCTCGGGAGGCGGAAGCCGTAATCGACGAGGGATTTCTTCCTCGAGTAGTCCCCGCGGTACATCCCGTGGATCTGCGGGAGGGTCTGGTGGCTCTCATCGATGACCATCAGGAAATCGTCGGGGAAGTAGTCGAGCAGGCAGTAGGGCTTCTCACCGGCCGCTCTCCCGTCGAAGTGGCGCGAGTAGTTCTCGATCCCCTTGCAGGTGCCGGTCTCCTGGATCATCTCGATGTCGTAGAGGGTGCGCTGCTCGAGGCGGTGGGCCTCAAGCATCCCGAGATTGGGAAGCCACTCTTCAAGCTCCTGCTGGATGGATACCAGCGCCCGGTTCCTCTCGTGCTCCGGGATGACGAAGTGGCGTGCCGGGTAGACGTAGAAGTAGTCCATCGCCTCCCGCCTGCTCCCGGTGACCCTGTCGATCTCCATGATCCGGTCGATCTCGTCCCCGAAGAGTTCAATCCTGATGATGTTGTTGAAATATCCTGGGATCAGGTCGATGGTGTCCCCCTTCACCCGAAACCGTCCCGGAGCGAGCTCGATGTCGTTGCGTTCGAACTGGATGTCGATCAAGTTCCGGAGGATCTCGTCCCTCCGGATCCGGTCGTGCACTTTGAGCTCAAATCCCATATTCAGGAAGTTCTTCGGGTTGCCAAGACCATAGATGCAGGAGACGGAGGCGACCACGATCACGTCCCTCCGGGAGAGTATCGAGGCGGTTGCGGCAAGCCGCATCTGCTCGATCTTCGGGTTGATCTGGGCGTCCTTCTCGATGTACTGGTCACGCTGCGGGATGTAGGACTCTGGCTGGTAATAGTCGTAGTAGGAGACGAAGTACTCCACCCGGTTGTCAGGGAAGAACTCCAGAAACTCGTTGTGGAGCTGGGCGGCGAGGGTCTTGTTGTGCGCGATGACGAGCGTCGGTTTCTGCACCCGCTCGATAACGTTTGCGATGGTGAAGGTCTTCCCGGAACCTGTCACCCCGAGGAGGGTCTGAAACCGGGCATCGTTCCCTATGCCCGCCACGAGGTCGCTGATCGCCTTCGGCTGCGATCCCCGGGGCGCAAAATCGGATTTCAGGGTAAACGAAGTCATGATACCAGGCTCTTCCTTCGAAGCGTCTTGTGGTAGGCGACGGCAAACCGGTGCGCTTCGTCACGAATCTCCTGAATGAAGAGGGAGGCCTTCTCCCTCTTCCCGAGAGGCAGCGGCAGGGAGAAGCCGGGCAGGTAGATCTCCTCCTCCCGCTTCGCAATCGCGATGATCGGGATTTTGATCCCGAGTTTTGAAAGCTCTGCAAGCGCTGCGGAGAGCTGCCCTTTCCCTCCGTCGACGATGATCAGGTCGGGCAGCTCCCCGTTCTCCTTCTTCTGCCGGGAGTACCTCCGCCTCACCACCTCGGCAATTGCGGCGGGATCGTCGATCCCCTCCACCGTCTTGATCCGGAAGCGCCGGTAGTTCCGCTTATCCGGCTTCCCGGAGCGGAACTGCACCATGGAGCCGACGGCAGCGGTCCCGGAGAGGTGCGATATATCGAAGCACTCGATCACATCGGGTATATCGGGCAGGCGGAGGCGCTTCTGCAGCTCCTCGAGTTTCATCCGGTCGGAAAAGAACCGCATTTCGATGTTCTTTTTAACGAGGTCGAGCAGCCTCCGCTTGCTCCCCCGCTGCGGAACGGTGATCCGGACGCTCTTCTGCTTCCTTACGGCGAGGAACTCCTGAATCGTCTCGTCGACCTGCTCGGGGAGGATCAGTTCAGACGGCGGTTCGTGCTCTGAGTAGTACCTGACCAGGAACTCTTCAAGGATCCCCTCGCGCCCGTCAAAGACGAACTCCCGCTTCTCTTCAAGCGTCCCCTTATACACGTGGAAGAGCATGAGGTACACCCTGCCTCCGGCCTCTGCATAGTGGATGATGTCTTCGTCGTACGCCTTCTGCCGCTCGACGTGCTGGCGCTCGGTGAGCCGCTCGAGAGCGGCGATCTGGTCCCGCAGCTCCATTGCCTGCTCAAACTCCTGATTATCCGCCCGTTCGGCCATCTCCACCCGGAGAGAGGCGATGAGATCACGGATGTTTCCCCGCAGGACCGATTCCGCCCGGCGCACGCGCTCGCTGTACGCATCGGCGTCGATATTCCCGATGCAAGGGGCGCTGCACGACCCGATATGATAGCGCAGGCACGCCCGCTTCGGGAGATGCCTGCAGGAGCGAAGCCCGAAGATCGTCTTTAACGTCCTGAGTACATAATCCCGCTCCTTCGCCGAGACGAAGGGGCCGAAGTAGGACCCGCTTCCCGCCGCATTCCGCGCAATCCCGATCCGCGGGAACTCCTCGCCGGTCAGGTGGATGTAGGCGTAGTTCTTCGAGTCCTTCAAATCGATGTTGAACTTCGGCTGATGCTTCTTGATCAGGGTATTTTCAAGGATGAGCGCCTCGACCTCGGTGTCTGTGACGATGAAATCGACCGAGACGGCTGCATTGACGAGATGCTGCGTCTTTGGATCGTGGTCGCGCTTCTGGAAATAACTCGAGACGCGTTTTTTGATGTTCTTTGCCTTTCCTGCGTAGATCACGCTGCCTTCTCTGTCCAGAAAGAGGTAACAGCCGGGATCTGCCGGAATTCGGGAGAGATCAATCATTGTTCGCAAGTATCTTCTTCAGGAAGCGGCCGGTATGGCTCTTGCCGACGAGGGCGACCTCTTCCGGCGTCCCGATCGCAACGATCCGCCCGCCCGCATCGCCGCCCTCGGGCCCGAGATCGATGATGTGGTCGGCGGACTTGATGACATCCAGGTTGTGCTCGATGACGACCATCGTATTTCCCCGTGCGACAAGGTCGTCAAGCACCGCAATCAGCCGCCTCACGTCGTCGAAGTGGAGCCCGGTCGTCGGTTCGTCCAGGAGGTAGAGTGTCTTACCGGTTGCCCGCTTGGCAAGCTCCCGCGTGAGCTTGATCCGCTGGGCCTCCCCGCCGGAGAGTGTCGTCGAGCTCTGCCCGAGCTTGATGTACCCGAGCCCGACCCGGGAGAGCGTATCGAGCTTGTTCCGGATCGAGGGGATGTTCTCAAAGAGGTCCATCGCTTCCTCCACGCTCATTGCAAGCACGTCGGCGATCGATCGCCCCCGGTATTTGACCTCAAGCGTCTCGCGGTTGTAGCGGCTGCCCTTGCACTCCTCGCATTCAATATAGACGTCGGGGAGGAAGTTCATCTCGATCTTGATCATCCCTTCCCCCAGGCAGGCCTCGCACCGTCCGCCCCTTACATTGAAGGAGAACCGCCCCGGCTTATAGCCTCTCACCTTCGCTTCCTTCGTCTCTGCAAAGACCCTCCGGATCTCGTCAAATACTTTTGTGTAGGTGGCGGGATTTGATCGCGGGGTTCTGCCTATCGGGCTCTGGTCGATCACAATGACCTTATCGATCTCCCCGTCGAACCTGAGCGCATCGAATGCGCCCGGCTCGGTTCTCGAACCGTGAAGCTCCCTCATCAGGGCCTTATACAGGGTATCGTAGACGAGGGTCGACTTGCCTGATCCTGATACGCCGGTGATCACCGTCAGGACTCCGATCGGGATGTTCGCGTCGATGTTCTTCAGGTTATTCTCCCTGCAGCCCGATATCCGGATGCACCTGCCGTTCGTCCGGCGTGTGGCAGGGGTATCGATCGCGAGGTCTCCCGCAAGGTACCGCCCGGTCAGGGAGAGCGGGTGTGCCTCGATCTCCCGGGGCGTTCCCGCCGCGACGATCTCCCCGCCGTGCAGGCCCGCTCCCGGCCCCATGTCGACGACATAGTCGGCGCCCCGGATGGTGTCCTCGTCGTGCTCCACGACCAGAAGCGTATTCCCGAGATCGCGGAGCTGCTTTAAGGTGTCCATCAGGCGGCGGTTGTCCCGCTGATGCAGACCGATCGAGGGCTCGTCCAGCACGTAGAGCACGCCGGTCAGGTTGGATCCGATCTGCGTCGCAAGCCGGATCCGCTGGGCCTCCCCGCCCGAGAGGGTGCCGGCAGTCCGGGAGAGGGTCAGATACCCGAGCCCCACCTTCTCGAGGAACCCCAGCCGTGCGGTGATCTCCTTTAAGATCTGCCTTGCAATCTCTCTCTGGCTCTCGGTGAGCGTCAGGTCGCGGAAGAACGCCGAGCAGGTGGTGATCGAGAGATCGGTGACGTCGACGATGGACTTCCCGCCCACCCTGACGGCAAGCACCTTCTCTTTCAAGCGTTTTCCGCTGCATTTCGGGCACGGAAGTATCCGCATGAACTTCTCGAGCTCCCGCCGCCGGTACTCCGACTGCGTCTGGTGGTACAGCCGTTCCGCCTGCGGCGCAAGCCCCTCCCAGGTGCCGGCATGCGACCAGTGCGCATCCCCGCCGTTCATGCTCATCGAGAACCGTATCCGCTCCGACGACCCGAACATCAGCGCGCGGAACTGCGCTTCTGTCAGGTCTTTTATGGGCGTGAGCACAGAAAAACCGAAGTGCCTCGCAACGGCGGTGAGATACTGGCTCCGATAGCCGTCCAGGAAGTTGCGGTAGAGGGCGACGGCCCCCTCGGCGATGCATTTCTCTCTGTCGGGAATGATCAGGTCGGGGTCGAACTCCATCCTGATCCCGAGGCCGTTGCACTCCTCGCATGCCCCGAACGGGCTGTTGAAGGAGAACATGCGGGGCTGCAGCTCCTCAAATGCGATGCCGCAGAGGGGGCAGGCCATCGTCGATGAGTAGATGTGCTGCTGCCCCTCATCGTCCAGGGCGATGATCAGCCCGTCTGACTTTTTCAGCGCGTTCTCGCATGCCTCGACGAGGCGTGATCGGTCCTCTGTCGCAAGCCGGTCGATGACGACCTCGATATCGTGCTTCTGATAGCGTTCGAGCGTGATCTCGTCATCGGTCCGGTAGATCGTCCCGTTCACCCTGACCCGGGCGTACCCCTCCCGATCGAGGTCTCTGAAGAGCTGCTGGTACGTGCCCTTCTTCTGCCGAACCAGGGGCGCGAGGATGGTAGCCGTTCCGGGGATGTCGGACGCAATCCTGTCGGCAATCCTCTCCGGCGACTGGGACTCGATCGGGATCCCGTGCACCGGGCAGTACGGCCTCCCCACACGGGCGAAGAGCAGCCTCAGATAGTCATAGATCTCCGTGACGGTGCCGACCGTGCTCCGGGGGTTGTTCGATGTCGTCTTCTGCTCAATGGAGATCGCCGGCGAGAGCCCCTCGATACTGTCGACATCCGGTTTATTCATGAGGCCGAGGAACTGGCGGGCATATGCCGAGAGCGACTCGACGTAGCGCCGCTGCCCTTCTGCATACACGGTATCGAATGCAAGCGTCGACTTTCCAGAACCAGAAACACCAGTGATCACGATCAGGCTGTTGCGCGGCAGTTCTACCGTGATATTCTTGAGGTTGTGCTCTCGAGCTCCCTTTATGACGATGTTCTTCATTCTTCCGCAACATAGTATGCGTCACGGAACCTCATATTAATATGGACAGAGCTCGAGGAAGAGCAAAATCTCCGCTCTTTTCAAAATCGAGCCCTGCCCCGCGATGAAAAAAGAGCTGCTCCCCTGGGCGGGCCGGAGCGCCTGCGGGGAGCGCGTGAGAATTACTGCTTATCTGCAACCCGGATCAGTAGCGTCTGCGTTCCCAGTATGGCTCATACCCGTAGTGGCTGTAAACCCCTCTCAGCCACTCGCGGTCTGCCGCCCGCGGCGGGTTGTCCTTGTCGTAACCGGGAGCGTTATCAAGCCTCTCTTTAGGCACGTTCAGGGTCATATTGTCCTCGTCGGACCGGAGCGACAGGGCATCCCATGGGATGGCAAAGTACTTCCCGCCCATGCCGAGGATGCCGCCGAATGAAAGGACCGCATATGCAATGCATCCCTCATGCACGTCGATCATCAGGTCATCGATCTTCCCGAGATCTTCCCCCTGCGGATTCTGAACGCCAAACCCGATCAGATCATTGGCCGCCATGACTCTCGGAGTGATTACCCGCTCTTCCCGTTCTTCTGCTACCGGTGTTCCTCTCATACCTATCATCTCTCATACTCTGTCTGATGAAGCGGTACTGCCTCATGACAGAGCGCTTCATTACTCTGAAACGTATTTAAATCTTTCCTGCATTATA
>JAHKLN010000019.1 GCA_020854755.1 Methanomicrobiaceae archaeon
ATTACCCGCTCTTCCCGTTCTTCTGCTACCGGTGTTCCTCTCATACCTATCATCTCTCATACTCTGTCTGATGAAGCGGTACTGCCTCATGACAGAGCGCTTCATTACTCTGAAACGTATTTAAATCTTTCCTGCATTATATTAATCGCCAGATATTATGGAAGAGAATGCCATTTCAGGATGTCGCCGGGCTTCTTAGGGCGCAGGCTCGTCCCGAAACAGAGTACGAAGCCCTGCGGGCTGCAGGTGCGACAGGCGAACATCTCTGACCGGGTAGAGATATCCCTGAACCGGGTTATTTTCAGGCCTCCTGGCTCACTGGACCGCGGGACGCATCCCAATGGGCGGAGGTGACAGGTGAGGGGAGACTCCCTTCCCCCCGCGAGGATAGCTGATGGAAAGCTGTGCACGGGAGTGAATTGATCTGAGCGGCGAGAGCCCTCCATTTACGGATGCCGGCTTAATCTTCATGTGAAACTGCTATCCTGCTATGGCGCAACCGATGATAATCGATCGATTGAATGGGGACACCACGGCTCCGATGATCTTTGAGTGTCCCGCTCTGATTGACCATGGCAGACATCGCCCCTGCCCGGGGAGGGGGTCCTCTCCGCGAACAATCGCAGAGTTGCGGGGCAATCTCCGCATGCCGGCGGCACTATTGGCCCGAACGACAGATGTCTCATGCGTGCAGACTAATTCAGGATATCCAGGATACTCTCCGCTTCACTCCTCCTTCTCCTTCCACTCACCGGTCTTTTCATCTTTTTCGTACTTCTGCTTGACGGCTGCCCAGGCCACCTTATGGGCGGTCTCCTCCCGTGATGCGTCGCCCCGCCGCTCCTCCGGGTCGGCGTACTGCTCCCACGCGCTGTTGTACGCTTCCCGGTAGATATCCTGCGCATGTTCGGGGAGATTGCCCCGCACACTTTCAGGTAGTTCGGCATTGCTGCTGTACGGCATCTCGATCACTTCTCCAGGTGTTCGGCAGGGGATACCCATCATCCGGCATAATGCTGTCGGTGCACCGCAAGGACGGGCAATCGGCCGCGCAGGATGCCGGGCAGCAGGCGGCTCTGGCGATCCGGCCCTGGATCGGACACGCATCCGGTCCATCAGCATTCTGGGCAGGAAAACAGTCACGAGTGTATGAACCTGCCCATATAGTAGTACTTCTTTACGAATTCTCGTACCTTCAAGGACTCGACGCAGCTCCGGTCGAGATTGGTGATGATCTCGTCGATGATCAGGGCCTGCTCAATGATCTTTTCAGATGAGGGATCATCCGACATATCTGCCAGACCGACAATGATCGCGAGCGGATTTCGGATCTGATCGCCGAGCGTGGCAAGTTGCTCAATGTTCCTCTCAATCTGCATCCGTTCGCTGATGTCGTGCGCGGTCGCGAGGATCCCCACATGCCGGCCGTCAGGATCGCGAAGAAACGCCAGCTCGACCTCCACCTTCTCCGGAATGTTCTTCTTCCTGATTCCGGCGAACTGCACCACGAGAGACCACGAAACCTCTCTCTTTCTGCTGTCTTTCCGTGCCATCTCCTCCATACATCGCTTTCGCACCAGTTCGGCGGAATCAGGGGTAAGGACGTCCTCAAGACGCTTGCCTATCGTCTCCTCCGGTGTATAGCCGAGAAAACGCCTGATAGAAGGGCTGGCATAGGTAAAACGGAGGTTCATATCCATTGTCCAGACCACATCCCTGGCATTCTCGGCAAGAAGGCGATATCGCCTGTCGACCTCTCGCAAGGCCTCCTCTGCTTTCCGAAAGTCCGAGATATTGCGGTAGATATCCACCCTCATGCCGCCCTGAGGGACCTGTGAGAGGATAAGGCTTGAATATGATATCCATGAGCCACGATCATCGGGGGAGACGACCCGGCATTCCACATCCTTCAGATCCTGGCCCAGGACGTACGCCGAGGCAATCTTGCCCTGAAATATCTCGCCTCTCTCGACGAGGGGCGAGATGCAGGTGGTGAGCACATGCAGGGCAGACTGCCCGCTGATTGTGTCACTATCAAGGCCAAAGAGGTCCTCCATGGCAGGGTTAATCGTTATAATGTTCTGGTTTTCGTCGATCAGCACGGCAGCATCGTCAAGTTTCTGTATAAACTGGAGTAATCTGCTGTCAGGAAGGATTGTCCGGGGCTTGCTGGGTGTTCTGTCGCGTATTGATTCTCCACACACCATCGATTGTCTTACCGGCCCATTGGTATTCTTCCAGGAGGTTTCCAAATCCATACCAGCTGCTCCTGCTTAATTATCCTGATCACTCTATATATACATTAAAATAACTTATATAAATCGGTTTCTTTTTATTTCGATGTCCAAAATCGGCCCATTTGTTGAAATACACGGGTATTGTCGCTCTATAAGATTTCAAGCGGCACCCAATAGTACTGGAAAAAAACAAAGGAAATGAAATATTACTGAATTACAGGTATTCACCTACTATGCAGGATCTCGGTCTGATCTTCTCTCTGGTTATGGTATCGGTATCGGGAGCAGTAATGCTCCACTTTGGATACGAGTTTCTTGGCGGTTCAATCCCCTTCACGCACTTTATCGCAGCCGCGTTGATAGCCTTTGCCGCATACGCCTTTGACAGAGGCATCGAAAACAGGGAGGATGAATCACGGCAGGCAGAATTTCGCAGACTGCTGCTTGCGGCGGCAATCTCCTCCGTTATCGTATCCTTCATGCTCTTCCCGAATCCCGCCCTGCTGATCCCGTTCCTGATCGCATATCTCTATACGAAGGGCATCAGGGGATACCGGCTGAAGGGAGGTATAGGAGTGAAGAACGCCGTCGTTGCCTTCACCTGGACCCTGGGGGTGCTGATATTCCTCGGGGTATTCACGCTTCCGGCATTGCTTCTCTGCGGTTTCTTCTTCACGAAAAGTTTTGTGAACACGGTGATCTATGACGTGCGGGACATAGCCCGCGACAGAATGGCAGGGATTGCAACACTTCCAGTGCTTCTCACCGCCCCGCAGCTGAGACTCTTCCTGCTCTCGATCAATTTAACCGCTCATGCCGCCGCGCTGCTTGGTTATTTTGCCGGTTTCTTTATGGGAATCCGCATAATCGCAATAAGCACCATCCACAGCACGCTGTATATCCTGCTATATTGCAATAAATTCAGTTGTATGCGGGATGTGATGGTTGACGGGGAGTGGATCCTCTATGCGGGTTATATGATCTTCCTTGACTGTCTCCTGTAGTGCTCGACGAGATCCTTCCCGAATGCTATCGCATCAGGAGACGTCGCAATCAGATCCCGCGTAAAGTCATAGCTCCCTGACTTGTAGTAGAACCCGATTGACAGGACGGTATCGGTGACCGCAACGCCGATCTTCGGAGCGCCGTCAATAACGGATATCTCGATATTGTCATACTCCTCAATCGGATATGCCGAGATGATATCGAAGACCTCTTTTGTCAGCACGAGTGATATCGAATCCATCTTCCCGGCGAGCCCTTTGAAGAAATCGGGAAAATCGGTGAAGAGAAACGGTGAAACACCAATTATCTCCTTAGATCTGCTGACATACTCGAAGAACACCCTGTGGGGTTTCATCACGTCCGATGCTTCCGATGTAACGACCTCAAAATCACTGATCTCATGCAGCCGCATAAAGAACTCATCGGGAAGGTAAATGATATGATCCGGGAAGGCCTCAAACAGCCTTCGAAGCGTCTTGATGCCTGTATGAAACTGTTCGAAGATGATCAGGTATGCCCGGCCCCTGTCGGTCAGGCTGATTTCGCCGCCTGAATCTTCAGCAAATCCAACGTTTTTCAGGTAATTAACGGTAAAAGCAAAGGTTGATGCCGGAACGCGTGCTTTTATCTGATCCTTCGTCTCTCCGTGCAGGAGAGCATCCAGCACCTCAACCCTTCTGTCGCTGGCAAATATCTTCATGAAATCAGTGATTTTCATCTAGCTCAAATGCTTTTTCTCAATGTGATTACATTAATCTTATCCTTTTGGATTTGTGCACGTACGCTGAGCCAGTGCCCATCATAGAAGTCCCCGATACCGGGATTCTGATAGACCCGCTCCTGCTTCGGGTATTGCCGGAATACAGCAAAACATATCCCGATCGCGAGCAGGGTCAATCTTCGGCCCATCGCCCCGTTGGAGAGCCCCGGGAGAGGAGCAGCTTCTCGGGTTACAGGTTTCATATTAATCCTCATGCGCCGGAAAACGGCACAAGCAACCATGAAAATCGAGATAAAGGTCTCAAGCTGGATCAATTTCCACATGAAGATTAAGCCGGCATCTGTAAATGGAAGGCTCTCGCCGTTCAGATCAGTTCGCTCCTGTACACGGCTTCCCCCCGGCTATCCTCGCGCGGGGAGGAGGACACCTTCTCCTCGCATGCCCCCCCGCTAACCGCCTCCCCATGATGATTCCAGACACGGTCCGCTGTAAAGGGACAGCCGGGAAAAACCGAATCCGCAGTACCATGCACCCGGTTCATTAAGTATCATTAATTGCGCCCCGGGCACGCAGGGCTTCAAATCCATATATACACGCGAATCAAGCCGATTTATGCAACTGTAGATTCGCGCCTCAGGGTCTGGTGCGCTCCCGTGCGCGGTTCTTTACCGGCTATCGGCCGGGGGGAGGGGTCGCGGGCCCCTTCCTGGCGAAGTATCTCAGCACCTCGTTGCCGGTGATCGAGGGTTTCACCGCTGCCCTCCCGGGAAGCGGTTAGTGCCCGTACATCATCATGGAAGAGGCGGCATGAGGTGCCGTTCTCCTGCCGTGGGCGCGAGTGCGCCGCGTTGCTTCCATCGCCGCCCGGAGCGGCGCCGATCGATCTATCCGGGCATTACGCGCTGGAATGCGGCGCAAAAGCGCCTCCGGTTGCCGAGGATATGTTCAATATCGGTGGGCGATAAGTAGTATCGTATCACCTGCCGCCCGGCAGCTCCGAACGGCCGACTATGAAAGTGAACTGGCGATCGATCGCAGCAGCAAAGAACTCATATGCGGCGCTCCATGCAGCTTGCGAACAGTGGGGCTACGAACTGCAGGAGGTCCGCAGACCGCGGCCTGATATCACCTGCTACAGCTTAAATACCGTCACCGAACGGCTGCTTTGCAATGAGATCGCGAATGCCCCCTGCATCACTATCGCCGGGGGTCCTCACGCCACCGCCTGCTACCGGGAGGTGGCGAAATATGCGGACTACGTTGTCGTCGGCGAAGGGGAGTACACGCTTCCCGCCCTCCTCGCTTCCCTTGAAGAAGGGAAGGAGACAGTCCCCCGGGGAGTCGCGACGGCGGCAGGCTACGAGCCCGCGCGCCATACCGTCCTTCTCGACGGGGTTCCACCCTTCTCCACTGTAAAAGGCTACGTCGAGATCACGCGGGGCTGCCCGCACGGTTGCGGATACTGCCAGACACCCCGCATCTTCGGGCGCTGCATGCGCCACCGGTCCATCGACAGCATCGCGGCATATGCCTCCAGGTACCGCGACGCGCGGTTTGTCACGCCGAATGCGCTTGCCTACGGGTCGGACGGCGTGAACCTCCGCCTGGATAAGGTGGAGCGGCTGTTGAAGCGTCTGGACAACCGGATATACTTCGGTACATTCCCGAGCGAAGTGCGCCCCGAGAGCATCACCCGGGCATCAATGGAGGTGCTGATGAAGTACTGCGCCAACCGGCGCCTCCACTTCGGGGCGCAGTCGGGAAGCGACAGGGTGCTACGGCAGATCCGGCGGGGGCACTCCGTCGGGGATGTCGTGCGGGCACTCGATCTCTGCAGGGAGTCGGGTATGACGCCTGTCGTGGATTTTATCGTTGGCCTGCCGTGCGAGGACGATGAGGACGAACGAGCGACGCTCGATCTGATCCGGACGGTTACACGATACGGGATCGCACACGTCCACTATTTCATGCCGCTGCCCAACACCCCTCTCGCCGATACCAGACCGCGCAGGCTGCTGCCTGAAACAGAAAGATATCTCGGCCGGCTCGCCCTCTCCGGGAAGGTCACAGGCTCCTGGGTAGACACTGAGATAAGGTTTTTTAGACGCAGTCCACATCTATAACCATGATGGATGTGCTTCTCATAGCAGATCTGCACGGTCAATACGGGAAGCTCGATGACTTCCTGCAGTATGATCCGGATGCCGTCATCATTGCAGGCGACATCACCGATTTCGGTCCGCTCGAGCCGGTCGACTCGGTGGTCTCCCGTATAGAGGTGCCGTGCTTTGCCGTTCCCGGCAACTGCGATCCCCGCGAGATCGTCGGTGTCCTGGAACAGTCGGACGCCGTCTGTCTCCACGGTTCGTGGATTTCGCTTGGAAAGATAACGCTTGCAGGTATCGGGGGTTCGAACAGGACTCCGTTCGGCACACCCTTCGAACTGGAGGAGGACGAGATCGAAGCACTGCTATCCGGAACGATTGAACATATGGAGCGAAACGTCCATAACATTCTGGTCTCGCATGCTCCGCCGCTCGGCACACTCGACCGCATCGGCAGCAATCACGTCGGGAGCAGAAGCATCGCAAACCACATGGACCGATTTGACCTGGTCTGCTGTGCCCATATCCATGAAGCACGAGGCGTCATGGAGGTCGGCGGCGTGAAGATAGTCAATCCAGGCCCCGCATCCGACGGCTACGCCGCCATGATTCATCTCGGCGAAGAGCCGAAGAACATCAAGATTGAGCTGCTCACCGTGTAGCGAGGAGCATTTCAAGGTATGAGCTCGAGAGCGGCGAGCCCTCCACCCCGATCTTTTCTCTGACGGCATTGAGCGCTGAAGCGGCATCGTCCCCGTTCCCCTCGCAGATCACCTCGATCTCCACAAAGGTGCCGAGCCCCTCGACGTCGTCGAGCGCCACTGTGGTGCCGCAGAGTTCATAGATCTCGCGCCGTTTTCTCACCTCGGCCGACTTTGTAAAACCGAGACGGAGCAGGATCTCCTCGCAGACGCCGCCTGACTCAACCGCCAGGTTGAACTCCTCCCGTACCTTCGCTCCGCCGATCACCCTCTTCGGCCCTTTATAGGTGACGACGCATGCCCCGTCCGCATACCGCATGCGGAGCGCCTCATCCGTGACAGCAAAATCCCGGTGCGGAGCATTGTAGTAGACATCGCGTTCGGCGGAGACGCCGCAGGCACGGGCGTTCAGCCGTTTCAGATGCGAGCGGACCGGTGCAAGGTCAGATACCGGGATTTTCTGTTCGACTTCGAGCATCGTTATGTCACTACTTTAAGTATCTGCATCCCGACTTATATAGTCAAGGTGCTAGTATGCCAATTCAGGAAGGAGATTTCATCAAAATCAGCTACACAGGGCGGCTTGGAGAGAGCGTCTTCGACACGACCGATGCGGATCTTGCAAAGGAAGAAGGAATCCACAATCCCGCGGCACTCTACGGGCCGATCACCATCCGGGTGGGAAGCAGGCACGTCATCCCCGGCCTTGAAGAGGCCCTGATAGGAAAAGAGATCGGCTACGAGGGCGATACCGAGGTGGCGCCCGAGCTGGGCTTCGGCCCTCATGACGAGAGCCTCGTCAAATCTGTGCCCGTCACGCAGTTCCGCGAGAAACCAAAGGTCGGCACGCGTGTGGAGATGGACAACCGCGAGGGCGTCGTCGTCAACGTCATCGGGCGAAGGGCGCTCGTCGACTTCAACCATCCGCTCGCCGGAAAAACCCTGCACTACCATTTCGCCATCGAAGAGAGGGTGGAGGATGCGCAGGAGCGGATCCAGGGGCTGATCCGCCTCTACGCAGGACGCGATGACGTCGAGATCGCGATAAACGGCGGCACGGTCGAGATGCTGCTTCCGCCGGGCATCACCTACGACCGCCGCTGGATGCTCTGGAGGGGCAGGATCGTCCACGAGATCTTCGAATACCTGGACGGGATCGACGAGATCATATTCAAAGAGGCCTTCCGCCGCCCGGCACAGCCCGAAGAGGAAGCAGCCGGAGAAGAGCCAGCCCCGGCCGAAGAATAACCTCCTCTCACTCTATTTTGAACCGCAGGAGAGCGGCAATTCCGCCGAGCGCCATAAGACGCTGGCCCGGCTCGAACTCGGTGCTGAGCACCGTGACCGATGCGTTCATGGACTCCGCCCGCTCGATGGCGGAGACCACCGCCTCGTTTCGCAGGTTCGCATCGGAGACCAGCACCTGCTTGACGGCGCCGTAGCCGATCGCCTCTTCCACCGCATCGATACCGTATGCGACCGCTCCGTCGCGGGCAATCCGCACAAAGACCTCGTCCATCAGGCGGACCTCACGGGCGAGGTGGAGATCGCCGAGCAGCCGCTCGAGGACGCCCAGGCCGATCACCTCCTGCACCGCCCCCCTTCCGATCCGCCGGGTCTCCACAACGAGCATCCGGTCGCCGAGCCCGGGCTCTTTCGCCCTGGCAAACCCGGCAAAATCATCCTTGACAAATCCGGGCCCGGCGATGACGAGGGGGCCGGTAATCTCTTTTGTGCTCTCGAGCACCCGGGCAAAGAATGCCGGGCGTGCATCCATATCCGCCCCTTTCCCGCTGCCCATGGCAATGCCCGCGACGAACTCGGGGCCGAACTGGCGGAGGCGGTAGAGCTGCGCCTCCCCCTCCTCGATACTGAGGACATGGACGACGCCATAGGCCGATGCCTTCACCGCCCGTTCGATCCGCTCGAGGTCGACGGCGTGCCACTCCTTTATGACCGATACCTCAATGCCCGGTTCGGCGTTCAGCGTATGGTACGAGCCTGCGTCGACACCCTGCTCGATGACGCCGCTGATCCGGAGACGGCTCGCGTGCTGGTGGAACTCCGTCTTTTCGACCCTGATACCGAGGCGGACAGGCCGTTTTTCCGCCTTCTCCGGCCGGAGTTTGTCTGTGGCCGCTTCCATGCTCCTGAAGGTGGTGGCAAAGACGAGATCGCCGGTGGCGATCAGATGGTAGAGATGCCAGAGATCGTCGAGCGTCTCCGGGAAAAGCCTGATCTCGCCGAACATCCTCTTCAGCTCGCCGCACTCAGCCTTCATGCTTCTCGATGATATCAGATCCGCCCGGCGGCACGAAGGCGGCGACTTCCTCCGTGTTCAGGACGGTCTTATACTCCTTCCAGACGCTCTGCGGGATGCGATCCCTGAGCTGCTTCAGCACCTTCTTTGCGATATCGTTCTGCTCGAACCGTCCGGGTGCGAGCTCCACCATGACCTTCGCCCGGGCGGCGATGGCAGCAGGGGGGCCGCCGATCACCGCGACTTCCGGGGAGCAGGCAATACCGATGGCGATACCGAGCGGGGTGTTCCGGAAGTAGGTCCGTTCGCCGCGGACGATAAATCCTCCGCGGGCAACATATTCGCCGGGCTCGGGCGTCTTGCTCACCTGGTCCGGGCGGGCTGCATAGACATCGGCAGTGAAATGCCCGGCCTTCCACGCATTCGAATAGGAGGCGG
Source organism: Methanomicrobiaceae archaeon (assembly GCA_020854755.1). Taxonomy (GTDB): domain Archaea; phylum Halobacteriota; class Methanomicrobia; order Methanomicrobiales; family Methanoculleaceae; genus JAHKLN01. Next base: position 9,468 of record JAHKLN010000019.1, read on the forward strand.
CAAACTGCGCGGCCTCGTCCATGTGCGCCGTCGTGCCCTTGACGATGACGACACTCCCGCCGTGTACGTCCGCATGTACGAAGGTATCGCCCCCTTCCATGTAGCGCCTGACGAGCTCCTCGTTCTGGGATGCGTCCCGCCCCCCGAGCACCAGCACGTTGTCTGTCGTGTAGAACCACCTGAAACGGTGGAACCAGCGCTTCTTCCGGACCTTCGCCTCCCTCTTTTCGGGAGGCTTCTCGACGATCGCCCGGGCCATTGCTGCGCGGGCACCCGCCTTCTTCTTCTTCAACCTCTTGATCTGATCGTAGTACCGCCCGATGTTCTGCTCGATGCTCTCGTGCACATAGATCTTTGCCGGCGCTCCGATATCGAGCTCCACGGCCGCCTCCGCCGGATGGACTGCACGGATCATCCGCGCCGCAGGGTGATCGTTCTCCTTTAGTATCCGCTCGATCTCCTGCCATGACCGTTTCCTGCTCGCCTCGTCGAGCACGGCGATGATCTCGGCAACGGCCGTATAGTGCTCGTACAGTGCCACAACGACCCGCTCGTGCTGCGCGATCTTCTCTTCAAAGCCGGCAATTGCCTGAAGCTGCCGCTTTCTGATGACCTCCTCCCTTGACATGCGCGGCTTTCCCGGCTTCTCTTCCGGCTTCTCCGCTCTCGGATAGTAGGCATCGAGCGCATCAGAGAACGACGAAAAACGCTGTATTGCGGTCGATCCGGCCAGAACGATCGGCCAGCATCCTGTGTCTGTGATGACCGGCGTCCGGTCGCCTTCAACCTGTGCAATGAGGCGCAGCAGGCCGTCCTGCACGACGCCGGGATCGGCGGCGGCGGCAGGGATATCCTTCGGCAGCCCGGCAATCAGGCAGACCTCTTCGGCATACGCCCCTCCGAACAGGCAGCGGGTGGCGAGGGTGCGGACGAGATCGCGATCCGATGCGGCCAGGAGCGCCCCAAAGGCTTCGAGCGGCATATCGGAGCAGTCAGGGGCATCCGACTCGTATCGGGCACCCGGGACAACCTCGCGCGTCCTGAACCGGTGGTGCCAGAGCGGCTTGATGATGGTGAGGTCGGCATCGCAGAGGACGGCGTTCCCCTCATCGAAGAGTTCGAAGAAGAGGTGGTACGACGTATCTCTCTTCCCGACCTCGAGCGAGAACGTACGCTCGAGTCCTGACTGCCGGATGGAGAGCAGGCGGCCGCCTTCGAGGTACTTCCTGAGCAGCATCGCAAAGCCAGGCGGGTGTTTGGGCGGGGGCGGGAAGGACGCCGTCAGGTGGGCGCGCCTTCCCGTTTCTACCAGGAGCAGATATTTCGCGCGCTCTTCGCCGTTGAGCCTGATTCCGAGTGTTTTTGGATCGAACTGATAGATCTTGCCGATCCAGAGCGGCAGCTTCCCGGAGAGTTCCGATACCAGAGCACGGAGATCGATCCCGCTCATTCCCTGAAGCGTCGCCATCGTGTATTCCACATATATTCTGCCGGAGAGATGAAAAATGGTGCGACCGGAGGGCGGATCCGCAGGGGTTTTGGACGACGGTCCCTGTCGATCCGCCGCCAGCGTGCCGGATTTCCCATGCACTCACCTTTATTAGAAGAGAACAACCATATTCTAGTGATTGTCCGCTGGAGATGGCGCCCCGGATACTGCCGGATGCGCCCCGGTGCGGATCTGGGTGTCACCATGAGTGAGAGTACGACGAAACAGAAGGCTGCGGAAACCCGGCTTGAGAAGCAGGCCGAACATAAGAAGCGGATCAAGCGCACCCTTATCGCCTGCCTCATCGGCATAGTGACCGGTTCGCTGGCATTTTTCCTCTCCGGCGATATCAACCCGGCAACAGGCCTCCAGCCCAATACGCTGCTCGGCATCCTCCTCCTTGCGGCAGGCATCGTTATCCAGAAGCATATCTTCATGTTCATCGAGGCCGACACCCTCACCCTATCGGGCAAAGACTGGTTCTATCAGGGATTCATGACGTTTTCCCTCTGGTTCATATCATGGACGCTCCTGCTCACGCCGACGGTCCTCCCGCCGGCGGTACTCTGATCTGCCATGCGTCTTGCGGTTGTCCATCAGGATCGCTGCCATCCCGTACGGTGCGGTACTGAGTGCATCCTCTACTGCCCCCGGGTCAGGACCGGCGACGAGACGATCATCA
>JAHKLN010000025.1 GCA_020854755.1 Methanomicrobiaceae archaeon
AAGATGCAGAAAAGAGGTATGACAAGGGCGATTATTGGTGGGAGTTACGGGCTTGTGACTATTATCAGGCCTTCGAGAACCCCAAGATTATTTTTCCCGATATTGCCGAACGCCCCCAGTTCACCCTCGATGCGGAAGGCGGTTTCTACAACGCCAATACCTGCTACAATATATTTAACAGCGACACATACCTGCTTGGAATCCTCAACTCACGCTTAATCAATTTCTACTATCGGAATGTGGCGGCAGTATATCGGGGAGGGTACCTGCGGTTTTTCTCGCAGTACGTTGAAGCGCTCCCCATCCGCACCATCGACTTCTCCGACCCCGCCGACGCCGCCCGCCACGATCGCATGGTCGCCCTCGTAGAGGCGATGCTCGACCTGAACCGGCGGCTCGCCGATGCGAGAACGGAGCAGGATAAAACGTTCATCCGGCGCGAGATCGAGGCGGCCGACAGGAGGATCGACGCGCTGGTGTACGAGCTCTACGGGCTCTCGGACGAGGAGATCGGGCTGATCGAGCAGGCGGTGCAATAGAAAGGCCGGAGGAAGAGGGGAGAGGGGAGAGGGGAGCTGGGCACGCAGGCGGGCGCTCCAGGCGGGCGCTCCCGGCGTTATGCCACCAAAAAACCCGGGCATCTTCGCATCGGGGCGTTCGGCTCCTCCCTCCTCCCTCCTCCCGCCGCTGCCGCCATGACGGCGGCGGCACACGATCATAAACGATATAAACGATTATGTAGGTTCATCCGGTAATGCCCGTATATCGAGGTGTTTTTGCGTGCAGGAAAAGGCGGGGGAGAAGGAGGCTGCAGCGGTCGGCCGAACGCCGGAATCCGTCCTCATGCGTGTCGGGCTGTACTCTCTTATCGTCAACATCGGGCTGGTTGCCGCAAAACTTGCCCTGGCGGTCATGCTGGGCAGCCTTGCTCTCCGGGCGGATGCCATCCACTCGTTCGTGGATGTCGTCGCCTCCATTGCGCTGATTGCGGGCATCCTGATCTCGTCACGCCGGAGCCGGAACTTCCCGTACGGTCTCTATAAGGTGGAGAACCTCGTATCGGCGTTCATTGCCATCCTGATCATCTATACCGCCGTCGAGATTGGGGCCGAGGCGGCGGGGGCGGAAGGGATCGTCCAGCCCTACAGCGGGTGGATCCTTCTCGCAGTCGCCGCCCTCATCCCGGTGCCGTACCTCCTCGGCACCTATGAGGTGAAGGTCGGGGAGAGGTACAACTCCCCGAGCCTGATCGCGGACGGGAGACAGCATCGGGTCGATGTCCTCTCTTCGTCCATCGTCTTCTTCGCTCTCCTCGGGCAGTATTTCGGCCTCCCTCTGGACAGGATCGCAGCCTTCATCGTCGCCATCTTCATCGTCCGCGCGGGCTGGGGCATCCTAAAGGACAGCATGAGGACGCTTCTCGATGCCTCGGTCGATTACGACACACTCAGCGCGATCCGTACAATCATCCAGGCGGATCCGATGGTGAGCAGGATCAGGAGTATTGCAGGGCGCAACTCAGGCCGGTACATCTTCGTGGAGGCCACGGTCGAGATGGCGGAGTCTGACCTGGCAAAGGCGCACCGGGCGAGCCAGCGCCTGGAGCACAGGATCCGGCAGGAGGTGCCGCACGTCGAGCGGGTGCTCATCCACTACGAGCCCGGGGGGAAGACGCGCCTGCGCTACGCGGTGCCGCTGCGGAACAGGGAGGGCGCACTCAGCGATCACTTCGGTGAAGCCCCCCTCTACGCGATTCTTGAGTTCAATATCGAGAAAAAAGAGTTTGAGCGGCAGGAGATCATCGAGAATCCCTACCAGGAGGTGGAAAAGAGGAAGGGGCTGCGGGTGGCGGAGATGCTGCTGTCGCAGGGTACCGATGTGGTCTTCCTGCGCCGCCCGATCTCGGGAAGGGCGTCCGGGTACGCGCTTGAGGCGGCGGGCGTCGAGATGAGGGCGACTGACCTTGCAACGCTCTCCGAGGTGATCGACCATGTGATCGGGCTGCATGGCGGTGAGGCAAACACCCCGTCCGGCTGATCTCCGCCGGACCTTTCCCGAAGGATCGAGCATGTTGATGAAATGGAAGGATCGCACCGCTCAACTCACTTCCGCCCGTACCCGACTTCCCACCGGCCATCCTCCCCCGGGAGGGGAGGCCCCCTCCCCGGTCCCTACCGCCGTTGGGATGCTCCCCTCGGTCCACTGCGCAGAGACAGCTGCCGGAAAAATCGGACCCGGGGTTACTGCAAATGGTTATCGGTCTTCATCCGTCGTGCCTGCGGCTGATCTCGGCCTCATCCGGGTTTTAGTATGAGGTCTTTCTCTCAGTCCGGCATTCCGGCGGCCGTGCCGGTGATCGATGCCAGATCCGACTGCAGATCGACCGCCGACTGGTACCTGTCGCCGGGATCCTTCTCGAGGCATCTCAGGATGATCGGATCGAAGGCTTCAAGGCCCGGGCGGAGACGGGACGGGGGTATCGGGCGCTCTTCGCATATCGCAGTGGCGTACTCGCCCGGACTCCCGCAGAGAAACGGCGGCCTTCCCGTCACCAGCTCATAAAAGACGGATCCAAGCTGATAGATATCGGTCCGTGCATCGGTCTTTCCATACCCGTCCGGCGAGATCTGCTCGGGCGCCGCATAGGCGGGCGAGAACCCTCTGGTATCTGCATCCATACCCTCCGAGAGGGACGCCCCCATGCCCCAGTCGGTGATCTTCGGCACGCCGTCTGCGGTCAGGAGGATGTTATGGGGCTTGATATCGCGGTGAATCACCCCGCGGGCGTGGGCATATGCCAGCCCCCCTGCGATATCGGCGATGATCCGGGCGGCCTTCATCCCGGGCATGGGCTGTTCCTCCTGCTGGAGGGACTGCCCGACATACTCCATCTCCACGTAGGGGACGGGGAGGATGTTGACCGAGTAGACCTGCACGATATTCGGGTGCACGAGCCCCTCCCATATCCTCATCTCCTGCAGGAAGCACGTGCCGGTAGCCTCGTCGAAACGGAGCGGCACTTTCACCGCAACGATCGCTCCGTCGGTCTTCCTCTGGGCCCGAAACACCGATGCAATGCCGCCCCTGCCGATATACCCGACATCGAGATACTTGTCCCGCAGACTCGCCGGAAACGCCTCACCGGGACGAACGGGTATAACCGTGCCGAGAACCGTCTCTCCGCCGTATCCGCCCTCCTCCCGTGCTTCGACCTTCCGGGCGTCAGGAGGGAGGCCTGTTGTAGCGGCGGGATTTCCGGCACCTCTGAAGACAAGGAGGGCAAAGAGGAGTGCGGAGACCCCGATCAGGAGGAGGAAGAGCGGTACCGCCGATTGGGCGTCCCGGGATGCGGGAGGCCCCTGCGAAGGATCCGGAGTCTTTTTTCCGGAATCAGACGCCTGATCCCCGCCTTCGGGAGTCCCGGACGCCGCTTCGCTCTCCCTGTCCGCCTTTTTCTGCTGGCCCGGGTTGAGGACCGTATTGAGGGCAGAAGCGCCGGTGAATGCGTCCGCGGTATCATTGCGGTCGGCATGGAAGGGGCCGCCGCTCCCGTGTCCGACCGCACCCGCGGCCTTCTGCAGGCCGGGATTTGTTTCAGGGGGTGCGGCGTGTACAGAAACCGCCATGCAGGCAAGGATCAGGGCCACAAGGATCAGGGTGATATACCGCATCGTGCCATCCACTCTGCAGGCGCAATCAGGATTCCGCATCCTCCTTCGAAGCCGGACGCTCAGGAAGGGCGAACAGGAGGGAGGCGCCGAGCACTCCTTTCGCGAGCTCGATAAAATCACCGTTATGCAGCCGGGTCTTGCTGTGCCGGTCCAGTGCGGTGCCGTTCACATATGTACCGCCCGTACTTCCGCAGTCCTCGATATGCCAGACCCCGTGCCTGCAGGAGAACCTGGCATGCGGCCTTGATACGCGGGTGACCGCCGCATACCCCCCGGAGAGCGCGACGGCACGATCGCCGGTGCGTCTGCCCGGCGCATCGCCGTCAATCCGGCCGATGTCGGTGGTGTCACCCTGCAGGTAGAAGACCTTCCCGTCGTCCGGGCCACCAAGCAGGATGATCGCAGGCTGCTTCAGAAACTCCCCTGACACCTCTCTCCTGACCCGCTCCAGTTTTGCGCTGAGCCCGGTATCGGAGAGGGGTATCCTGATATTGCCAAACAGCCCGAGGTTTCTTATGATCGCCTCCATGCCACCGGGAATCAGCGAATATTTCCATACGGGGTGGATGCCCGTTGACGTCTCCCTGGAGAGCCCCGCTTCCTTCTTTACCACGCCGATGCCAAGCAGCCTGTCGAGGTGCTTTTTGGTATTCTCGTAGCTGGTCTGAATCTCAGAGGATATCTGGCGGACATCCTTCGGCGTTGTCTCGATGACCTTCAATATCTTCAGCCGCGTGCTGCTGCTCAGCACATCCAGATATCCCGACAGCTCCCTGAGACTGTCGCTCCTTTCATCCAGCACATACGTTGTCGATGCATCCTCGTCGATCATACTGCCTTTAACAACTCACGGTTTCTCTTCAGTAGTTAAATGGATGATGAATATCAATAAGTTTGTGCATGCCGGAGCTCTGCCCTGCTCCGGCCGTGCGGCCGCCTCTGTGCGTCGATCGCTCCTCCTGCCTGTCATGCGGGCCATACCGGAACCACCATGCCCGTCGGGCCATAGGCGCAACCGGTGCAATGCACAGGAACCCCCATACGACGGCGATCGGCGCAAGCAGAGCCATGAAGCACACATGATGCGCTGCATCAGGCTTAACCAACGAACAACGACAGGATGCAGTGAGATTCCGGCCGGGTTTCGGCTACGGGGAGAGTACCCCTGGCACGGGGGAGTTTTTCATGGGAACTCTCATGCACCGGCGATCGGTGCAAGCGCAGCCATGAAAATCCCTTGCGTTCTGTGCCGACACCCCGGGTCCGGTTTCTCTCCTCTGGTTCTCCCGGGACACTGGACCGGGAGGG
>JAHKLN010000090.1 GCA_020854755.1 Methanomicrobiaceae archaeon
ATCTGGGTCGAGGACAGGGTGGGTGGACGGCCGGAGTGCGGCGCAGTATTTAAAATTCTCCTGAAGGACGCAGGCAGAAAGGAGGGATTCGAGGAATAATCCTGTTATGTGTAGTAAGAATATTGGAAATATATTTATACTAGTACTGTATATGAACTGCTGTGACTAATCCTATCATCAGGACTATCCGTTTCGGTGCTTCTCTGGTAGCCTGCCTTGCGGTCGGCCTGACCGGGCTGTACTTCACCTCTCTCCCGACAGCCCCCGACTGGTTCGCAGCGCTTGAAAAACCCGTATTCATGCCGCCGACCTGGGTCTTCTACTGGATCTGGGTGATCCTGTACCTCCTCATGGGCATCTCGCTCTATCTCGTCTGGAGCAAAGGCCTCGGGCACAGGCATGTGCAGGGGGCTCTCTCAATCTTCGGCGTGCAGATGGTGCTGAACGTCCTCTGGTGGTTTTTCTTCTTCGGACTGCAGGATCCGTATCTCGCCTTCATTGAGGTGATCATACTCGGTGCCGCACTCTTCATGACCATCATCCTGGTCGACGGGGTATCGAGACCGGCGGCCTTCCTCCTCGCCCCTTCTCTCCTCTGGGTGAGTTTCGTGGCGCTGCTCAGTTCGACGATCTCATACCTCAACCCGTGAAGGCCTGCGGCTCTGACGGAGAGCGGGCTATAGCAGCTCTATCTGCCGCCATGTATGGACGAACCGCTGGAGTGCGGTATAGTGCCCGAAAATACCGAATATAACGAGCAGCCAGCCCAGATAGGTCAGGCCGAGCAGCGTGCCCGGTATCAGGATGGTGAGCGCGCCTGCCAGAATGATCAGCATCAGGCGATCCGCCCTGCCGAGGATCCCCCCGTAGTTGCGGCCGACTCCGACCGCCTGCGCCTGCGTACCCAGGTAGGACGACATCAGCACGCCGGTCAGGGCGAAGACCCCGATCTGCCATGGCGCCGCTCCCCCTGCGAATATGCCGGTAATGATGAAGATATCGGCATACCGGTCGATGACATGGTCGAGGAAGTCGCCCCGCAGGCTGGCGATCCCGAGATCGCGGGCGAGCGCCCCGTCGAGCGCATCAAAGAGGGCATTGAACGCCACCATCAGCACGCCGAGCGCAATCCCGCCGAAATAGAAGGCGACGCCGGCAGCCGCAGAGAAGACGAACGAGATCAGGCTGGAGCAGTTGGGGGTCATCCCGAGTCTCCGCGAGATCGCGATCAGCGGCTGGAAGAAGCCCTGCACATGCGGTCGGAATTGATCCAGCGTCATAGGTCCAGCACCAGATACTCTGTCCAGTCAATCGCTCCATATGAGGGTGGCAGTTCTCCCTGTATAAACTGCTCTACCAGGTCGGCGCATCGGGACGGGGTTTGTTCCGTCGTATCCAGCTCGAAGATCGAATCGTCCGGGTGGCGCTCCACCGTCTCGATCAGGATCACGTCGAGCGCCTCGGCCTCGACGTTCTCGGCGATCTTTTCGCGTGTGTAGCCCCGTGCCTGCAGCCTTCGCCGCAGGACGTCGGGGCGGCACCGGAGCACCACGATCCGGTCGCAGGCGAGGAGGTGGGCGAGATGCCCCTCCGCAATGCCGCCGACCGGACTGAACTCTGCTGCCCACCGTTCGCTGTCCACGACGCGGGTCTGCCTCTGCGGGTCCTCCTCGATCACGTACGGCTCAACGGTATCGGCGAGATGCACGACGCAGTGCCCGCGCTTTGCGAGTTCCGCGGCAACGGACGTCTTTCCGGTACCCGGCGTACCGGTGATCCCGAGCATCATGTGCCGCGTATTGCCTGCAGGAAGCATTCGTTCTCCCAGTCTTCTCCGATGCTCACACGGATATAGTGATCGCCGAGTCCGGGGAAGCTCGTGCAGGACCGGACGAGGACGCCGCGGGACGCAAGGATGCGCATCATTTCATCGGCGGTACGGGGGGCGACGTCCACCAGCACGAAGTTTGCGTCCGAAGGAGATACCGGATAGGGGATCTCACGGGAGAACCGCTCCCGCCAGAGGCGGACGTGGTCGCGGGTCGCGGCGACGTGCCCGACATCCGAGAGCGCCCCTATCGCCGCTGCAGCGGAGACGGAATTTAAGGCGAAGGGCGTTGCCGCCCGGAGATAATACTCCTCGAACCACGGCGGCACAAAGGCGTAGCCGACCCGCAGCCCGGCAAGGGAGAAGACCTTCGACATCGTCCTGCCGATGATCAGGTGGTCGTACTCCTGCATGAGGGGGCGGTAGTCGAGATCAGAGAAATCGACGTACGCATTGTCCAGAAAGAGCAGGGTCTCCGTTTCGTCCAGGATCGCCCGGATCAGATCGGGAGTGGTTGAGTTGCCGGTCGGGTTGTTCGGCGTGCAGAGGAACGCGAGCCGGGCATTCCTGCTGGCGGCGATGAAGCCCTCAAGATCAACGGAGAAATCCGGGTTCCGCCGGATCTCCCGCACCCGGGCGCCGTGAGCGGTCGCCGCAAGCCCGTAGAACGAGAAGGTCGGGGTGGTGATCACCACCTCCTCGCCGGGTTCGACGACGGCGCGGAGCACCGTCTCGATGACTCCGTCCATACCGGCTCCGGTCACGAACCGGAACCCCTCCCCGTGGTAGCGCCTGAGTGCGGCGGTCAGGGCGGACATCCGCTCGTCGGGGTAGCGGTTCGCCTCCCGGAGCGCATCCATGGCTGCCTGAACGGCCAGAGGGGACGGAGGGCGCGGATTCTCGTTGCTCGCCAGGCGTGCGATGCGCGGGATGCCGTACCTCTCGGCCACGTCTTCGGCACGCTCCGCATAGGCATAGCCCCTGCCCCGGAAGCATGCCCTAACCGATTGCCGCATTGATGACCTCGATCGCGGTGTCGATCTCGTCGTCACTGATGATCAGAGGCGGCACGAGCCGGAGATTGCCGTCCGCAGCGCAGTTGACCAGCACGCCGTTCTCCGCGCAGGTCTGCTGGATCTCCGAGCAGCGCTCCCCCACCGTCATACCGATCATCAGGCCGCAGGCACGGGGGTTGTGGGCGGCGAGGCCGCGTTTGAACCGCTCCCCCTTCCGCGGGACGTCCGGCAGGATCTCCTCGATCACCCCGATCGTCGCACGCGCCGCGGCGCATGCGAGAGGCCCGCCGGCAAAGGTGCTTCCGTGCTCGCCCTTCGAGAACTCAAGCCCTTCGCGGGCGAGCAGCGCACCCATGGGGAAACCGCTCGCGATCCCCTTGGCGAGCGTGACGATGTCGGGCTGCACGCCGTGGTGCTGGATGGCAAGCCACCGCCCGGTCCTCCCCATGCCGGTCTGCACCTCGTCGACGATCATCAGTGCCCCCGAGTCGTCGCAGATCTCGCGGATGCCGGGGAGGAAGCCTTCCGGCGGCATGATGACCCCCGATTCCCCCAGGATCGCCTCCACAAAGATCCCGGCGGTATCGGCATCGACCGCGGCCTTCAGTCCCTCCAGATCGCCGTACTCCACGAACGTGCACTTCGGCTCCAGCGGTTCGAAGGGCTCTCTGATCCCGGGCTTATGGGTCACGGCAAGCGATCCCCCGGTACGCCCGTGGAAGGCGTGCGTGAACGCCACGAACTTCTTCCTCCCGGTCCGGACGCGGGCAAGTTTGATCGCTGCCTCGTTCGCTTCAGCACCGGAGTTCACAAAGAATGCCTTTGCCATACCGGTGATCCCGACCAGTTTCTCTGCAAGCTCCGCCTGGTGCGGCACGTAGTAGAGGTTTGAGCAGTGGATCAGCCGCCTGCTCTGCGCGCAGATCGCCTGCACGACCGCCGGGTGGCAGTGTCCGGTGCTGCAGACCGCGATCCCTGCCACGCAGTCGATGTACTCCTTTCCGTCGGCATCCCGGACACGTGCGCCCGAGCCCTGCACAATCTCTATTGATCTGCTGAATGCCGGCATGTAGCAGCGTGCATCCAGATCTCTTGTTGTCTGTCCCACCTTATCTCTCCGTTTCATCACTCATACTCGATCGTCGCCGGCGGTTTCGGCGTCAGGTCGTAGACGACCCGGGAGACGCCGGGTATCTCCGCGGTGATCCTGGACTCGATCCTGCTCAAGACATCGTACGGCAGGAGGAGCGGGTCTGCGGTCATGCCGTCGCGCGAACTGACCGCACGCACCGCGACGATCCACCCGTGGAGGCGGACGTCCCCCTTCACGCCCGTGCCCTGCCCCAGCAGTGCGGCGAAGCACTGCCACGGCCGGAACGCCTCGATAAGTTCATTCTCCACGATGGCGTTCGCCTCCCGGACGATCGCAATCTTCTCGCGGGTCACCTCCCCGAGCACGCGGACGGCAAGGCCCGGGCCGGGAAACGGCATCCGATGCTGAATCTCCACCGGAAGGCCGAGGCCGCCCGCCACCTCGCGCACCTCGTCTTTGTAGAGGTCTGCAAGCGGCTCGATCACCCGATCGAAGTCGATCTCGAGCGGCATGCCGCCGACGTTGTGGTGGCTCTTGATCCCGCCCTCGCTCTCGATACGGTCAGGGTAGATCGTGCCCTGCAGGAGGTGGCGCGCTCCCGTCCGCTCGGCTTCTCGCTCAAACACCCGGATGAACTTCTCTCCGATGGCCCTGCGCTTTGCTTCGGGATCGGTGATCCCGGCGAGGGCTGCAAAGAACTCGTCCGCCGCGCCGACGACGTGCAGGTTCATCTCCCCGAAGAGTTCCGAGATCCGCCGGGTCTCGTCCTTCCGCATCAGCCCGGTGTCCACGTATATCGGCACCAGGCGGTCGCCGATGGCCCGGGCGGCAAGGGCGGCGCAGACCGAGCTGTCCACGCCTCCCGACAGCGCCATGACGACCTTTTCATTACCTGCCTCTTTTCGGATCTGCAGGATTGCCCGCTCGATAAATGTCTGTACATCCACCATTCGCTTCACCCTGACTGGAACGATGCCCTGTTCACCCTGCATGCATTCACAAACCCCAGGTAGGGAGGAGAAGGGCGTGAGGGGCGCGACGTAAACTCCGGGTGGAACTGGGTGGCGAGGTAGAACGGGTGATCCCGGAGTTCGCAGGCCTCCATCAGATCTACGCAGGTGCCCGAGAAGACCAGCCCGGCGGCCTCGAGGTCTTTGATGAATTCCGGGTTCACCTCGTACCGGTGGCGATGCCGCTCAACAACCTCCCCGCTTCCGTAGAGTCTCCGGATGAGCGTGTCATCCTTCAGGTGGATGGTGCAGGCACCGAGACGCATGGTGCCGCCGAGGTCCTTCACCCCCTCCTGTCCCGGGAGTATGGCGATCACGTGGCTGCCCGGCCCCAGCTCCTCGCTTGTGGCGTCGGCGATCCCGAGCACATGCCGCGCGTACTCGATCACCGCCAGCTGGAACCCGAGACAGAGCCCGAGATAGGGTTTCTTCGTCTCGCGTGCATACCGGATCGCCCTGATCTTGCCGTCAATGCCCCGGACGCCGAATCCTCCCGGCACGAGAATGCCGTCGGCATCGGCTAGCTGGGCCTGGTCGCACCTCTCGGCATCGATCCAGCGGATGTTCACCTCGGTCGAGAGCGCCCTTCCGGCATGCTTGAGCGCCTCCTTGATGCTGATATAGACGTCCTCGATGCCGTACTTGCTGACGATCGCAACCGTGATCCGGCTCGTGTACTCTTCGGAGACGATGTGGTACCAGTCGGGATCGGGGTCGCGCCCCTCAAGTTTCAGGGATTCGATGAGCGCGTCGGCAAGCCCCTCCTTCTCAAGCTCCATCGGGACCTGGTAGATGTCGGGTACGGTCTTTGCGCTGATCACCGCCTTGTTCGGCACATCGGTGAATGCCGAGATCTTCTTCTTCGTCTGCTGGCCGATCACCACGTCGCTCCTGCCGACGATGAAGTCCGGGGCGAGCCCCAGTTCCCGCAGCGCCTTGACCGAGTGCTGTGTCGGCTTTGTCTTCAGGTCACCCATGGTGTCCACCGGGACGAGCGTCACATGGATCAGCACCATGTCATGCGGCGGGAGTTCGCCGTGCATCTGCCGCACCGCCTCAAGGAACGGCATGCTCTCGATATCGCCGACCGTGCCTCCCACCTCCACCAGGCAGATATCGGCCAGATCACCGTGGTTGAGTTCCGTTTCGGCCGCCCGCCTGATGCAGTGCTTGATCTCGTCGGTGATGTGCGGGATGATCTGGACCGTCTCTCCCAGAAAGTCGCCTCGCCGCTCCTTCTCGATGACGTTGCGGTAGACCTTCCCGGTGGTGATGTTATGGATCGATTTTAAGTTGATGTCCAGAAACCGCTCATAGTTCCCGAGATCGAGATCCACCTCGCCGCCGTCGCTGAGCACGAACACCTCGCCGTGCTGTGCGGGGTTCATGGTGCCTGCGTCGATGTTCAGGTAGGGATCGATCTTGACCGCGGTTACCGAGTACCCGCGGTTCTTCAGCAACCGGCCGATGGAAGCGGTGGTGATGCCCTTCCCGAGCCCGCTCATCACGCCGCCCGTAACCACAATATACTTCAAAGCTCCTTCTCCTGCTCTGGCTCTCGCTTGAATGGGTGTACTATTGCGTGCCTGGTATAGAGAATGTATCGTTCATGCCGGAGGGGTGAGAGGTGTGTTTTTCGGCAGGAGAGAGAGTCTCCGTAGCCGCCGGCAGAAACCGTCACGCTTTTGTAACCACGAATGCGGCAGACGTGCGGGCGTAGACCGTACCGCTCCCGGCGTCCCTGACCTCGCCCTCGGTGAATGCAATACGCCGCCCCTTCTTCACTACGCGCCCGGTGGCGATGAGCCTCCCTTCCCGTGCGCCTTTCAGGAAGCTCGTGCTCTCGGAGACGGTTGCAATCCCCTCACCCTCTTCAAGCACGGTATAGAGCGCAAGCGCCATCGCCTCGTCCGCGAGAGCGACGAACATTCCTCCCTGGAGCCATCCGACGCCGTTCTGCATCTCAGGCCTGATATCCATCGATATCTCCGCCTTTCCGTCCCCGAACCGGCCAATATTGACTCCCATCATACGGAAGAAGGGATTTGCATCCCTCCCGCGCTCCGCAATCGCATCCAGATATCTCATCAATGAACTGTTGAGATACGCCCGCATAAGGGTTGTGCTTTCGCAGGAGGATGCCGGGAGTCTTCCGCATGAAAACACAGCCGTTATGGGTCGTGAAGGACTTCTGCCGCCCGTTTGGGAGCGCTCCTGTGCATGGCTTCCCGCCGGGCATCCCAGGGGCGGTGCCGCCCACGGTTGGGTGCACCGGGTCAGCCGGGTACGGGATGCCTCTGCCCGGATTATTGTTTGGCATGAGTATGAGGGTTCTTGCTGCACGATTCAATGTGCACCAGTGCACGGCTTCCCATTGCCTATCCCCTCAGGGGGAGGGGGTCTCCCCTCCCCTGACCCCGCCCCCATTACGATTGCCCCTACGGTCCACTGGAATGGGACAGCCAATAACAGATCCCTTTGTACCTGTCCCGTCCTTCATACGATGTATCGATCTCCGTCGGCGGCACCTGGGGCAGCACCACATTTGCGTTTCGGGCGAACCTGGATGCGGACGGCGCCGGTGAACAGCGGATGTGTGGACGGCCCGGGATATCCATGCGCCTGTCTCCCGTGCGACACGCTCTCCTCCGGGTTTATTTGGTCTCCTGCATATGGTTTCATGCGGTATGGCGTCCATTCATACGTATGAATGAGAGTGAACTGCAGGAGATGCTCCGGGACCTCCTCTGGCTCAACGCCCTCATCGCAACGGAGCTGATCCAGATTACCGAGAATACGTCGGCGATTTCGAGAAACGAGCCTCCTCCGGAGCGATGCATCGTGGAGCACGGCGCGCTGCGATCCGTTGCCCTTGAGATTGCCGAGAAGTACAGGCGGGAGGACATGCTCCGGCGGCACCTGACCGGGCATCAGTAATCTTCTTGCCTTCTGTAGCACACTACGTATCCATGAAACTGCTGCTTGCGATCGCCCCTGAGCGGTTCAGGGACGAAGAACTCGAGAAGCCTTCTGAGATCTTTGCAGAGGCGGGTATCGAATACGACATCGCCTCGACGAGAACCGGTGCCTGCAGCGGGATGCTGGGCTGCACTGCAGAGGCCACCCTGACCTTTGAGGAGGCCGACCCCGATTCGTATGACGGCATTGTCGTGGTGGGAGGAATGGGCGCAAAGGAGTATCTCTGGGAGGATGAGCCCCTCCGCACGCTTGTGCGGGCGTTCTTCGGGCAGGGGAAGGTCGTCGCTGCAATCTGCCTCGCGCCGGTGGTTTTCGCGCGGGCGGGGATCCTCGGAGGCCGGCAGGCAACCGTCTTTTCGACCGACGAATCACGCAGGGAGATGGAGAAGGGCGGTGCAAACCTCGTTAAAATCCCGGTCGTCGCCGATATGCAGATCGTCACGGCAAGCGGCCCCGATGCCGCCGCGGCCTTTGCCGAAACCATCATACAGAAACTGGAATGTTAACCGATATGCCCGCACCCCGGGTGTCCCGGTCGGAGTGCACGCTGGTCATCCCGGCGTACAACGAGGAGAAGCGGATCGCCTCCCTGCTATCAGACATCTCTTCGTTTGAAGGCGAGATCATCTTCGTCTGTGACGGAACCGACGCCACCCCCGCTCTCATCGAGGCGTATAAGGCAGCGCATCCCACCCTCCGCATCCGCTGCCTCACTTTTAACACCCGCCTGGGGAAGGGGGGCGGTGTGATTGCCGGGATAAAGGCGGCGAGCACCCCGTACGTCGGCTACATGGATGCAGACGGATCCGCGGGCATCAGCCAGATGCGGGTGCTCTTCGATCGTCTGGCATCGGCGGACGGCGCCATCGGTTCCCGCTGGATCGCAGGCGCCGTGATCACGGTGAAGCAGGGTCCCCTGCGCCGGATGGAGAGCCGGCTCTTCAACCTGATGGTCCGCCTGCTCTTCGGACTGAGGTACCGCGATACCCAGTGCGGCGCGAAAGCGTTCCGGAAGTCGGCGCTGGATGCGGTCATGCCCGATCTCCGGTCGAACGGCTTTGAATTTGATGTGGAACTCCTCTGGCACCTGCAGAGGCGGGGCTTTTCTGTCGAGGAGGTTGCCATTGCCTGGGAGAATAGGGACGAGTCCAAGGTGGCATTCTCCGATGCCGTGCGTATGCTCTCCGGCCTGGTCGCCGTCCGGTTCGGAAGAATCCCCTGACGCCCTCTCTCCCTGCCCCAAAAAGGGATCGAGTGGTTTTTTACGGAGGAGCACGTATCATTCGTTTATTCCGGCATCGGGAGGCCGGGAGTGGCGCCGCCGCACCCCTGCCGCCCGGATGCCGTCCTCTCTGCGGGGAGGTGGGGCGGTCATGGTGGAGAAGAGCTTGTATATCCGTGATATCTGCGAAGGGGCAACTATAGACTCTCCGTTTGTCCTGGACTCCGCCGAGCTGCGGGATCGGAGAGGCGGCAAGTACATCATGGTCACGCTCTCGGACTGCACCGGCAGGCTGACCTGCAAGGTCTGGGGCACGCAGGGAAGCAGTCCGGATGAGATCGAGGAGCTGTACCGGATGCTCCGGCAGGGCGAGGTCTACCGGATCCGCGGGTTTGCAAAGGTGTTCAACGGGAACTGCGAGATCAACGTGAACGACGGCATCTCCCATATGGCAGCGCCCGTGCCGCTCTCGGACGTGAATGTGAGCGACTACGTCTATGCCCCGGTCGACCGCCGGGAGATCGCCGCCCGGCTGCAGGATGCAATCGCCTCCATCACGGACGGAGGGCTGCAGGCCCTCGTCAGGGCGGCGTTTGCCGATACAGAGGGCTTCTATGAAGTGCCTGCGGCAAAGCGGAAGCATCACGACTATGCAGGCGGGCTTGCCGAGCATACCCTTGAGACCGCCCGGATTGCCGTGGCAATCGCCCGGAGCGTCGCCCGTGCCGGGATGAACCGCGACCTCCTGCTCGCCGGAGGCCTGCTGCACGATATCGGAAAGGCGTTCTGCTTCGAGCGGCGCGGGATATCGTTCGCTGCACGCCCGGAGTACGACCTCATCGGGCATACCACGCTCGGCATGAACCACCTCTCACGCTACCGCACCTCGATCGATCCCGCCGCCTTCTGCCACCTCCTGCATATCGTGCAGTCCCATCACGGCCCTTATGGCGAGGTGCTGCCGCAGACGCCGGAGGCGTGGGCGGTTCACTTCGCGGACAACGCAAGCGCCAGGATACGCGAGGTGAGCGACGACATCGAGCAGCTCGCTCCCGGCGAGGGGACGTGGCGGGGATCCCGGAGCGGCGATCCCGTCTACCGCTTCCCGTAGGGCCGGTCCGCTACGGCTTCAGATACGCCTCGGGATCCCTGTCAAACAGCTTCTTGCAGCCCGGAGCGCAGAAGTAGTAGGTCTTCCCCTCATACGTCGACGTGTACTTCGCGGTCTCTTCGTCCACCGTCATCCTGCAGACCGGATCGATCGCCATTGCCTCATCCTCCCTGTATATGTTCTCCTCTCTTTGCAGGAGGTATATAAGCCTTGAGCAGGAGCGAGAGGGATACGACCGTCACCGAGCTCATCGCCATCGCAAAGGCCGCGAGCTCCGGCCTGAAGGTGATGCCGAAGAACGGGTAGAGAATCCCAGCGGCGATCGGGATCAGCGCTGCGTTATACGCGAACGCCCAGAAGAGGTTCTGCTTGATCCGCCCCATGACCTTCCTGCTCAGCTGGATCGCAGCAACCGCATCCATGAGATCGTCTTTGATCAGCACGATGTCCCCGCTCTCGATCGCAACGTCCGTGCCCCCGCCGATGGCGATGCCCACATCCGCCCGGGCGAGCGCCGGGGCGTCGTTGATCCCGTCGCCCACGAAGGCCACGATCTCGCCGCGCTCCTGGAGGCGGCTCACCTCGAGTGCCTTGTCCTGCGGCAGCACCCCGGCAAGCACCCGATCGATCCCGATCTGCCGGGCGATCGCGTCCGCCGTCCGGGCGTTGTCGCCGGTGATCATCATGACGTCAAGCCCCATCGCCTTGAGGTCCCGAATCGCGTCCCGCGTCGTCTCCTTGAGCGTATCGGCGATCGCGATGATCCCGGCCACCTCACCGCCGGCGGCGACGAGCACCGCCGTCTTGCCTTCGTGCTCGAACCGCTCGAGCGCGGCCTCGACCTCCGGTGCGACGGGAATCGATCCCTCGGAGAAGAGCACCCTGTTCCCGACGAGCACCTCCGTTCCCCCGACCGTCCCGCCGACGCCCTTTCCTCCGAAGGTATCGAACCGCTCCGCTTCGGCAGGCCGGATGCCGGCCTTCTCCGCCCTCCGTACCACCGCATCGGCAAGCGGGTGCTGCGAGTTCTTCTCGACGCTCGCCGCTAGGCCGAGCGCCTCCTCTGCCTCCTTCCCGATGCCGAGGAGATCGGTGACCTCCGGCGTTCCCCGTGTCAGCGTCCCTGTCTTGTCAAAGATGATCGTGGTGATCTTCTCGGATATCTCAAGCGCCTCCCCGTTCTTGACCAGAACCCCGAGTTCCGCCCCCCTGCCGATGCCGACGGTGACGGCGGTCGGGGTCGCAAGCCCGAGCGCACAGGGGCAGGCGACCACCAGGATGGATATGAGCACGGTGAGGGCGAAGAGGAGGGTGCTGCCGAGCCCGGCATACCAGATCAGGAATGCGCCGAGAGCGATGATCAGCACCGTGGGGATGAAGTAGCTCACCGCAATATCGGCGATCCGCTGGACCGGGGGCTTTGCGCCCTGCGCCTCCTCCACGAGGCTGATGATCTGCGCGAGAACGGTATCGCGGCCTATCCGTTCGGCCCGGAACCTGATGACGCTGTTTATGTTCACGCTCCCGCCGACGACCGTATCGCCGGCACCCCTGCTCACCGGAATGGACTCGCCGGTGATCATGGACTCGTCCACGTAGCTCTCGCCCGCCACCACCGTCCCGTCGACGGGGATCCTCTCTCCGGGCCGGACCAGGACGAGATCGCCGACCCGCACCATCTCGACCGGCACCTCCGCCTCCACCCCGTCGCGGATCACGGTGGCGGTCCCCGGACGGAGCGCCATCAGCTTCCGGATGGCCTCCGATGTCCGGCCCTTTGCCCGCGCCTCGAGGTACCGCCCGAGCGTCAGGAACGCAGCAAGCATCACCGCTGTCTCGTAGAACATGAACTCCGGGGTCAGGACGACCCCAAACGTCCCCAGGATGCTTGCTCCGAACGCCACCCCCATGCCCATGGCATACATCACGTCCATGGTGAGCGAGCGGTGGCGCAGGGCGAGGAGGGCAGCGCGGAAGATGGGGTAACTGACGTAGACGAAGGCAGGCGTCGAGACGATGAGCATGAAGTAGGTCATGGGGACGGGGAGCGGCACCTGGAGGAACATGATGAGAAAGAGCGGGATGCTGACTGCAAAGCCGACGGTAAACCTCCGGAACTTGTCCCGCAGGTCCCGCTCCTCAGCCTCCTCCCGCTGCTCGAAGGAGACTTCGCCCAGAAGCCCGATATACTCGTATCCGGCGCCTTCTATGGCCTGCTTCATATCGGCGATGGTGGTGACCGCCGGATTGTAGGTGACGTAGGCACTCTCTGTTGCCAGGTTGACACGGGCGTCCGCCACGCCCTCGAGCCCCCGGAGCGCCGTCTCGATCAGCTCTGCGCAGCTGGCACAGACCATGCCGCCGATCTTCAGGACGGCCTGATCCTGCACCACGGAAAACCCGGCGTCGCCGACCGCCTCTGCAAGTTCGCTCTGCGTCACCACTGCGGGGTCGTATTCTACCGTGGCGGTTTCGCTGGCGAGATTCACCCGGGCAGCATACACGCCGTCACGGTCGAGGAGCGCCTTTTCGATACCGGCGGCACAGGATGCGCAGTGCATCCCCGATATCCTCATGGCCGCTCTCCTCCTCTCCTCTGCCATACCTGTGCCCTTTATTCCGGCGGGTTAAAAAGTTGCGTGCCTGCGGTACCGCCTCCCATGTCCCTGCCATGCATGCCCATCCGGAGCGTATCTCTGCAGGTCATGATTTATTCTGGCTGTTTTATGAAAAGATTATTATATTCAAGGTGCGCTATACGGCCTCTGCTGGAGATGATATCTGATGCAACAGAGAGATGCACCTGCGGAGGAGCGCGCTGAAGGGCGCATGGAAGGCCGCCCCGAAGGAATACGGAGAAATATCGACCTTTTGAGGGCCGGGCGTGACGTCCCCGGCCTGATCGACGCCCTCGGAAGCGAGGATCCGGTGACACGCCAGCGGGCGGCGCTGGCGCTCGGGGATATGGGCGGCGAGCAGGCGATCGCCCCCCTCATCCATGCGCTTGGGGATCCGGTCGCGAGCGTCCGCGAGAGTGCGGCCGACTCCCTTGCGCTGCTGGGCGAACCGGCGGTATCGCCCCTGATCGAGATCCTCACCGATCCCGAGCGGGCGGGCGAGTACCATGGCCCTGGCGAAACCAGACCCGCCCGGAGCGCAGGCGGAGAGATCGTCGGCGGCGACCTGAGCCGGGAGGCAAGGAGCGGGTTCCGCCGGATGTACGCCGCAGCCATTCTCGGAGAGATCGGGGACGCACGCGCGATCGATCCCCTGATTTCTGCCCTGTATGACGATGTAGCGGATGTCCGCTGCCAGGCGGGCGGTGCGCTCGGGAAGATGGGCGGAAGGGCTGTCGACCCCCTCTCCCGGGCGATGTCCGGCAGCAGCGATCGGAACGTGCGGATCGTTGCGGCCGGCATCCTCGGGGATACCCGCGACCCGGCGGCGGTGAGGCCGCTCATCGAAGCGCTGGGCGACGAGGACGACGATATCCGCGGCGCCGCGGCGGGCGCGCTCGTCCAGATCGGGGCTCCGGCGGTCGATCCGCTCCTGGCCGCGCTTGAGAGCGGCAGCAAGTGGGTCAGGCTGTATGCGGCGGGGGCTCTCGGGTTCATCGGGGATCCCCGGGCGATCGATCCGCTCCGCCAGCGGGCCTCGTCGGATGAGGACGCCGATATCAGGAGTGTTGCGGAGGACGCGATCGAGAAGATCCGGAGGAGAGGAGCGGTAGAGGAGGCCGTGCCGCCGCGCCCCTGATCCGGTCGCCGTCAGGCTCATCGCGATATGCAGATGCGCGCCAGCAAACGCCTGCCGCGATTGGTGTCGGCCGACGGAGCGGATCCGGTCATTCCGGATCCGGTCCTTTCGGCTATCCCGGAACGGTGGACTGAGGCGGGCGTTGTGCCGGGGAAGGCGGCCTGCGGGGCGGGGGAGACCCCCTCCCCGGTCCCCGCCCCCCGTTGGGATATCCCCCCCGGTCCACTGCACCGGGACGGTCTGCAAAAAACCGGACCCGGGATATCGATATCCTCTCTAGAATTTTTATCCGTTGCGCCTGTGGCCGTAAAACGGCTTCATACGCGGTTTTATATGAGAACCTGGGTGGTGAGCATCCCGGTCCATGTTCACCCTGTATGCCTGTGCCCCCGGGGAACCATGTCGTTTCAACAAAAATGCCCTCTCGGGAATGCCCCCTCGGGAAGGGGAGCATCCCATTCCGGTCTCTTCCGCGTGGCGCCCGTCATGATCCGGGTTTTTAAAAACAGGAGTATGGCCGCCGATCGGGTGCATTCAGATCTCCGGTTCCCCGGTGCCCCGGGGAGCAGATCCCTCTTCATCTCCGGCGGCGGATCCGGACCGATCGGGCGTGGGCGTGCAGCCCTTCCGCCTCCGCAAGGGTCTCGACCACGTCGCCGATACCCTCGAGCCCTTCCCGGTCGATGATCTGGACCGAGGCGGTCCTGCAGAAGTGGTGCACGTCGAGGCCGGAGTAGAGCCGGGCATATCCTGCCGTCGGCAGGACATGGTTCGTGCCGGATGCATAATCCCCGCAGGCGACCGCGGCATACGGCCCGACAAAGATCGAACCCGCATACCGCACCCGGTTCAGCACGAAAAGCGGGTCGGCGGTCTGGATGGAGAGGTGCTCCGGTGCGATGGCGTCCGCTATCCCAACCGCTTCCCCGGGATCGCCCGCCACCACATATCCCGAATGTTCAAGGGCTTTTTCGATGATCTCCTGCCGCTCCGCCTCTTCCGCCATCCTGCCGACCGCCTCTCCGACCCTCTCTGCAAGCGCTGCATCGGTGGTGATCAGCACGCATGCCGCGTTCGGGTCGTGCTCGGCCTGCGCCAGGATGTCCGCTGCGATGAACTCCGGGTCTGCCGATGCATCCGCGATGATCGCGATCTCGCTCGGACCCGCGGGGAAGTCGATCTCCACATGGTCACGGAGGAGCATCTTTGCGGCTGTCACAAAGACGTTTCCCGGGCCGACGATCTTCTGCACCGGCGGGATCGTCTCCGTCCCGAGCGCCATCGAGGCAATGGCCTGGGCGCCGCCCACGCGGTAGATCTCGTCCACACCGGCGATATCCAGCGCCACCAGCGTGAGCGGGTTTATGGGCGGCGGCGTGCAGCAGCATATCTCGCGGACGCCCGCGACCTGCGCCGGTATCGTGCACATCAGGGCGGTGGAGGGATACGACGCCCGGCCGCCCGGGATGTATGCGCCGATACGCTCGAGCGGCGTCGTCCTGACGCCGAGGGTGATCCCGGGCTCCGTCTCCTCCAGCCACAGCCCCCGCGGCGCCTGCAGTTCGTGGAACCGGGTGATCCGCGCCTCCGCCTCGGCGAGGCTCTGGATGATCTCCGCATCCACCGCATCGTAGGCCGCCTCGCGCTCCTCGTCGGAGACCGCGATCTCCGCAAGATCGATCCGATCGAATCTCCGGGTGAATTCGATGAGTGCGGCATCCCCGTCGGCTCCCACCCGGGCGATGATCTCCGCGACGGCCTCCTTCACCTCGTCGAGGCCCGATCGCCGCCCTGCAATCCATTCCTCGATATCCAGCGCCTTCCACATGAGGAAGAGGGTTGACGAGGCGATTCGTTAAGGTTTCGGCAAAAAGACCCTCGTTCCCGGAGGGGCCGGATTGCCGGGATCGGGTATGGGCCGAATCAATGCACTCCGGAGCGGGCTATTTCGCATGATACGCCATGAATCCCCGGGGGCACAGGATGCAGGATGAGAGCGGATGGGGACCTTCGCCATCCATCTCCAAATTACCCCCCAGCGCCGGGGATCGGCGCAAGCAGAACCATGAAATCCATGGTTTCTGTGCTGATACCCGGATCCGGTTCTCCAGTTCCAGTGGACCGAGGGGGCAATCGCCCCCGGCCGGGTATGGGAGAACCTCCAGCAGTTCTTGCAGCTGATGCACTCTTCGCATCGCTCCCACCCGTGGATGGGAAACCTCCTCCCGGGGGCTTCATACGCGGTTTCACATGAGATGCGAATCGTTTCTGAAATGGAAGGCTCTTGCCGCTCGAACCGATTCGCTCCCGTGCACGGCTACTCCCCGGCGCTTCATCCGGGAGGAGGCGGCCTCCGGGGAGGGGGTCTCCCCCTCCCCGGTCCCCACCCCCCGTTGGGATGCTTCCTGCGGTCCACTGTTCCGGGTATTCTGCGAAAACAGGACACTGGGTATCTGTGCAACGTCGAGAATTTTCATCGGTTGCGCCTGTAGCCTCCATCGGGGGCCTCATCGGCGGTATTACATGCCCATTCATCTTCATCAGGCATGCTTCCGGCCACGCGGGCATCACGTTGTTTCTCCGGGTGTATGATGATTGCTGGTGAAAAAGCATGAATCCGTGTTATTTCACTGCGAAATGCGGGAACCGTCACGCCCGATAGATCTACTGCCGCGCAGGTGGAAGTGATGGAAAACCGGTCTGCCCGCGGCCGATCCCCCGTCCTGACTATCAGGACGGCGCCGCCCCCGCCGGACCGGGAGGCTGGGTCCTCACCGGTTCCCTGCCTTTATCCAGAGGATCAGGCCGATGAGGATCGTTGTAACCGCGTTCGCCGCGATAATGGCGATATCCCCGATGATCAGGCCGTAGCAGAGCCAGAGGAGGATGCCGGCAAGGAGGGTGCAAGCATCGCAAACGAAATGTCGTCGGTCGACCGCGTGCGCCAGGTGCGAACGACCTGCGGTGCAAACGAGAGCGTCGTCAGCGTGCCAGCCAGGAGTCCGAGAAGGGTGACGGTGTTCATGGGTGATCCCGCCATCGAGATCGTCATAGGATATGAAGAAGTATGGCCTGCCGCCCGGAGATCAACACATTTCCGGATGCCGGTATGATGGTATAGCAATCCCTCGAAGCGAGGAGCAAGCCTGCCTCCCGATACGGAGGTGAACAGGGGGATGCACGCCGTATGCCATACAGTTCAGTCGGGTAGATAGGCCTTGTTGCGATGAATCGATGATCGTTTTTGCCTGCTCTGTGTGGAGTGTACTTGACCGAGACAGAAATTCCGCTTCTATCGCCCACAGGATTGGAGGTTAATGAGATCTGATAAAAAACGGGTAATTAATAACGCTTATCTGTTGCTATTCCCCATGCTAATCGTCAGGATTGAATGATCCGATTCCGGATACAGAAATAACTCATGCTATTTGCCAGCGGTTATCCCGGCCCGACAGGGTGGTCATTGCAGGCCAACGGAATTTTCTCTGTAGCAGGACCGTTCTGGTGACCGCACGGGAGTTATTTTCGACCTGATTATCATCGCGAACCGGAAGGTGCCTCCAGATGAATCTGCAGAAGATACGCTTTACCGATCATACGGCCGCTTCAGAAAAAGCGATAACCAGGGATCATCAGATCATCGCGGTCAGGGAAGAGGCTGTTGAGCCTGCCACAGTCCAGGTATGTATGGAAGATGCGTTCATCCTTGCCCTCAACGGTAAGCCGATTGCAACCCAGAAGCTCACACCCGCCGAGCTGGAATGTTTTGCGCTCGGGTTTCTCGTCTGCGAGGGGCTGGTTTCGGATCCGTCGTGCATCGCTGCGGTGGAGATTGATCCCCCAAGCATTCTCGTTGAGGCAGATACATGCTCCTGCGAAGGACAGGATATATCCCTTGAGGTCAGGAGTGCCGGGATCGGTGTTGCGCAGAGGCAGGGGATATCCGGCTCCCCGCTCAGGGAAGGCATTACAATCGATAAAGAGGTCCTTTTTGAAGGGACCCGGCAGATGCATGAGATCGCAGCGGTCTGGCGGTCAACCGGCGGAACCCATTGCACAATCCTTGTCGATGCCGGGGGGCAGGTCAGGTCTGCCGCCGAAGATATCGGACGGCATAACTCTGTCGACAAAGCAGTAGGCAAAGCCCTCCTCTCCGGGGTAAAACCGGACGAGTGCTTTATGGTCTGCACCGGCCGGCTTCCTGCGGATATGGTGGCAAAAGCGTACCATGCAGGGATATCCATTGTTGTCAGCAATAATGCCCCCTTCTCTTCGGGCATCTCTCTTGCCGAAGAAACAAACATCACGCTTGTCGGATTCGCCCGCCAGCCGCGGATGAGCATCTATGCCCATCCAGGGCGGATTCGTTTGTAAACACGGGCAGGCGCCTTTTTTCCCCTCTGGAACGAGTATGGCCCGATGTTTCAGAGGAGGGAGGAGGCCTGATATGTTAACTAAATTTGTTTAAAAAATGGCAAATGGTAAATTAATTATAATCTCTTCTCCTACGGATTTGTATGAGACAATCCCCGTTTATCGTCATTGCGGCCATCCTCCTCGCCGCAGTTTGTATCTCCGGATGCATCGGGAATCCAGCGCAGTCTGGAGGGGACAAGACCGAATTGACGGTTTTTGCTGCAGCTTCCCTGACAGAAGCCATGACCGACATCAAGAATGACTACGAAACCATGCATCCTGATATCCGTGTCACTCTCAATCTCGACGGGTCCCAGGCGCTGCGAACGCAGATCGAGCAGGGTGCGTATGCTGACGTCTTCCTCTCTGCAAACACCAGACACCTGTATGCGCTTCGTGACCAGGGCCTCATGGAAAACGATACTATCGGCCTGTTTGCAAAGAACCGGCTGGCGGTTATCGTTCCTGCAGCCAATCCCGGGAATATTGCAAGTCTGGAAGATCTTGCCCGCCCCGGCATCAGGCTGGTTATCGGCACAAAGGATGTTCCAGTCGGAGACTATGCACGGCAGATCCTGGATAAGATGGCTGATGATGACGCATACGGACCCTCCTACCGGGAAGCGGTCCAAAATAACGTCATGTCGGAAGAGACGGCTGTGACTCATATCGTCGCCAAAGTCCAGCTCGGTGAGGCCGATGCCGGCATTGCGTACGAATCCGATGTCAGTCCCCGGGATCGTGATACGATCTCGATGATCCCTATTCCTGACACGTACAATGTCATTGCCGAATATCCTGCCGGAGTCCTGAAGTGTTCGGGGAACAGGGATGAAGCCCTCCATTTCATCAGGTATCTGCAGGGTGAGCAGGGCGGGGAGGTTCTTGCCAGGTACGGGTTTGCTAAGCCATGAACTCCGTAGAAGGCCTGGTGGAGGTGAAACGGCTCAGGCAGTCCTGCAGGGCCATTTTGCTCACCTTCGGGACAGGGGTGCTCATCACCCTCCTCCTCATATTTATCGTCACCCCGATACTGGCCCTCCTCTTTCGTATCTCACCTGACCGGTTCTGTGCCTCCCTCTCCGATCCAGTCGTATGGGATGCCCTGGTACTCAGCCTCACCACGGCCACCATCTCGACCTGTGTGATCGTCCTTTTGGGAACGCCGGTTGCATGGATCAACGCACGGTATTGCTACTCAGGCAGAGAGTTCGTCGATACCATTATTGATCTTCCTCTTGTGCTTCCTCCAGCTGTTGCGGGCCTGGCCCTGCTCATGGCCTTTGGCAGGATGGGTATCATCGGGAGATATTTTTATGAATCCGGAATCAGCATCGCATTCACCACCCTCGCAGTGATTATTGCGCAGGTCTTCGTCGCCTTACCATTCTACGTCCGCCAGGCGCGTGCCAGCTTCGAGCAGCTGGATACCATGTACGAGCAGGCGGCGCGGAGCCTTGGTTCCACAACGCTGCCCACGTTTTTTATTATCGTCCTGCCACTCGTTAAATCGGGCTTGATCGCAGGTGCGATCATGTCATTTGCCCGTGCCCTTGGAGAATTCGGGGCGACCATCATGTTTGCCGGCAATATACAGGGCAGGACCCAGACCATGCCCCTTGCCATCTATACCACCATGCAGGGTGACCTCAATGCGTCCATCACGCTCTCCGTCATTCTCATCATCATCTCCTTTGTTGTTCTCTTCATCGTGAAATTTAAACTCAGGAGGGATGTGCGGTTCTAGAGTTTTCGGTCCGCCGCAGATTGCGCGATTTTCCCCTCGAGGCGGAGTTCGCTGTTGATAGGGGGGAGACCCTCGTCCTGATCGGTGAAAACGGTGCTGGAAAATCAAGCCTTCTCTTCCTTCTCTCAGGGCTCATGCCCCCTGAGTCCGGGCGCATTATGCTTGGAGAACGGGTGATATACGACAGCTCAAAAGGCATTAACGTCCCTGCCGAAGAGCGGGATATTGGTTTTGTCTTCCAGCACTATGCGCTATTTCCTCATCTGACCGTCTTTGAGAACGTGGCGTTTGGCCTCAGGCGAAGAAAGATCCCTCCGTCCGAAATACGCACCCGGGTTGAAGACAGCCTCGCACTCCTCTCTATCGAGAGCCTCGACGCAGTGCGTGCCGACCGGCTTTCAGGAGGACAGCGCCAGAGGGTTGCTCTTGCCCGGGCTCTTGCTATCGCCCCGGCACTTCTGCTGCTCGATGAACCCGTCAGTGCCCTTGATGCGGGTGCGCAGGAGCGGATGCGTTCAGAGCTTCGCGCCTGTATCAGGAGATCGGATATCCCCTGCATTGCAGTGACCCACTCTTTCCGCGACGCCCTCTCGCTCGGGGATCGGATAGGGGTGATGGAAAACGGTCGGATTGTCCAGAACGGGACTCCGGATGAGCTGATGAGGAGCGATCACGAATTTCTGCACAGGTTCTTCTGCGGCTGCCGGCAGTAAACCTGCCACCAGCGATGACCGTTCTGTGCGCCGGTATGACGCGGTCCGGAGCGATGGCCTGTACGGGCCAGAGGGTTCTCGTAAAACCCTGAGAAGCAGAATATGCGGTTATCGCCACGTGCGGGGGCATGTGAGGGGATGCCGATCATCCCCTGCGCTTGCCCAAAGAGGTTAGCCACGAACGGTGAAAAATCAGTTTGTGTAGGATGCCCTCCCGAGCTTCGGCTCAAATACGAGATCAGCCTCGTTCCGTATGGCGTGGGAGAACAGGGCGAGCGGGATCTCCATCGGGCAGAGTTCCTCGCACTGGCCGCAGTTGATGCAGCTGTCCGAGATATGGGCGAACCGCCGCAGGTGGAACATCCCGTCGACGGGGAGGCCTCCTCGCCGGATCATGGGTGAGTTCTTTTCGAACTGATCCGGATCGGTGAAACAGACCGGGCACTGCTCAATGCATGAATAACATTTGATGCACCGGGACGTTTCCCGCTCGATAGTACCCCAGAGATCCTCCTTTAAGGCTGTGAAGTCACGGTTGCGCCATTTCTGCCCGAGTTTTTCCATTGCGCCCTCAACCTTTCCCCGTATCTCAACCCCTTTCGGGTTTGCGGGTTCGGTTGCAATAGCACCGGCAGCCACTGCATCCGAGAGGAGTCTTGCCCCCTTATCGCTGCATACCTCGATGAAGGTGGCTTTGCCCGCTTTATCGCCGATGACGCCCCAGTTCCCGCAGGCAAGATCTGCCTGCCGGGGAATCTTGTACAGACACCGGCGGCAGTTGGAGCGGCGGCCGTAGCCCTCATCCTCGAGATCGTCCATCGAGATGCCCTTGTGCCCGCCGTCATACTCGATAATGAACTGCCCTTTATCGATCTCCTCTTTATGGACGGCATCCGGATCGACCTCAAATTTCTCCCGGATCATCTTGCGGGCTGTGAGAGGACTGACGGATCCGCCGCAGTTCACGCCGATCATAACGACGTTGTCGAGGTTGATCTCTCCACGCCGTGCCAGTTCGAGAAGGCCCATGGTGTCGCAGCCCTTTACAGTGACCCCGATCTTCCTGTCCTTCGTCCCGCCGAGATACTTCTTGATGAGCTTTGCGAGGAGCAGGGTGCCGCAGTGCAGGGAGCCTGCGGTCTGAGCCAGATCGGCCGGATCGGTGATTACGACCGGGATGGCGTCATAGATGTCCGATCCCCTCTTAACGGCCAGGACCGCATCGACCATGCCCGACTCAAGGGCGAACTTCTGCAGTCCGGTTACCGCACCTCCGCATTCCGCAGACCTGGCGATATCCTCATTGGTGGTCCATGCGTATACGAGGTCACCTTTCTGATACCCAGGTGTTGCGCCTGAAAGAGACATCTTACTGTGCCCCCACGATCTTCTCAACCGCCACAGCGCAGTGTTTCAGCTCGGGCATCTTGGACAGCGGGTCAAGCGCGGTATTGGTGAGTGCGTTGGCGCCGTTGGGGAAGTGCATCGTCATCATCAGGACGCCGGGCGCAACTTCGTTCGTGACGCGGGCAACAGGTATCGATTCTCCGCGACGGCTGCGCAGCTTGATCTTCTCCCCGTCTTTAATCCCCAGTCTCTTTGCATCCTCGACATTGATCTGGACATATCCCTCAGGGACCTCGTAGTCCAGCACCTTGGCCCGGCCGGTCTGGGTCCTCGTGTGGTAGTGGAAGATCAGCCTGCCGGTCATCAGGGTGAAGGGGTACTCCGCATCGGCGACCTCTGCCGGAGGCCGGTACTCGATCCCGAAGAATGCACCAAGACCGTCTGCCGAAGAGAACTTCTCCCTGTGCAGGATGGGGGTTCCCGGGTGTTCTTCGGTCGGGCAGGGCCAGTGTACAGACTCAGGCTTTTCCATGCGCGCATAGGAAATCCCCGCCATAGAAGGAGTGACCCGACGCACATCGTTCCAGATATCTTCCGGCGAGTTGAAGTCAAAGCCCTCCAGACCGAGTCTCTTTGCCAGTTCAACAAAGACCTGCCAGTCCTCCTTGGCATCGCCGGGCGGTTCGACTGCTTTCCTGATACGGTTGATGCGTCTCTCGCCGCTCGTGAACGTACCGTCCTTCTCGGCGAAACAGGCGCCGGGCAGGATCACATCGGCATATTGTGTTGTTTCTGTCGGGAAGATATCATGCACGACCAGGAAGTCCAGTTTCTCAAGCTGCCGCTTGACATGGTTCGAGTCAGGATACGAGACCACCGGATTCAACGCAAAGATGTACATCGCCTTGATGGGGTCGCCGCATTCGTTGATCTGTTCGGTCAGCGTCGAGCCGTACCACGGGGGAAGGTCCGTGACGCCCCAGAGGTCCTCCATTTTCTTCCGTATATCGTCGACTTCGCACTTCTGGTAGCCTGAATAAACGTTCGGGTAGGCCCCCATGTCGCAGGCACCCTGGACGTTGTTCTGACCGCGGAGCGGGTTGACTCCGGTCCCGGGGCGCCCGATGTTTCCGCAGAGCATCGAGAGGTTTCCAAGTGACCTGACGTTGTCGGTGCCGGTGGTCAGCTCGGTGATGCCGAGGCAGTAGATGATCACGGCGTTCTCTGCAGAGGCATACTTGCGCGCCATCTCTTTGACGGTCTCGGTCGGAACCCCGGTAATCTGCTCGACATCAGCGTAGTTCTCCACGGTCTTCTTCAGGTCCTCAAAGCCCTTGGTCCGTGTCTCGATGAACTTCTTGTCGTGCAGATCCTCCTTGATGATCCAGTACATCATCGAGTTGATCAGGGCGATATGGGTCGAGGGGTTGAACTGGATCCAGTGATCGGCCAGCCTTGCTGTCGGGCTGAACCTCGGGTCGACGACCATGATCGGGATACCCTTCAGTTTCGCCTGGGCGATTCTTCTCCCGACAAGAGGATGGGCCTCTACGGCGTTCGAGCCCCAAATCAGGAGGAAATCGGAATTCAGGACGTCTTCGAAGGGGTTTGTCGCAGCACCGGACCCGAACGATAGCGAGAGCCCGGCAACCGACGGACCATGACAGATGCGGGCGCAGTTGTCGACGTTGTTCGTCTTGAATGCGACCCGCGCAAATTTCTGCATGATGTAGCATTCCTCGTTCGGCGTCCGGCACGAGACCTGGAAGCCGAGCGATTTCGGGCCGTACTTCTCATACGTTTCCTTGAATTTCGATGCGATCAGATCGAGCGCCTCGTCCCAGCTCGCTTCTTCGAACTTCCCGTTCTTCTTGATCAGGGGTTTTGTCAATCGGTCGGGGCTGTGGATGAACTCCCAGCATGTCAAGCCTTTCGGACAGAGCTTCCCCTCATTAATGGGATTTCTCTGCCAGGGTGCCACGCCGACAACCTTGCCGTCGCTGACCACAAGGTTCAGGCCGCATCCCACCCCGCAATAGGGGCAGGTGGTGGGCACATACTTCATAACCGCTTTGCTGTCTTCACTCATACGCTTTCACCATATACTCGTACCGCATGCATCATACGGAGAATTCGCGGTGAAACACCGCGCTTTTACGTAACTTATGTTTATAGTAAACCACTCATCGCCCTATTATATATATCTTGATAAATTTCTCTTATAAGTTAATTTGATTTAATTAACTTTTAGAGGAATTGCCGCGGTCTGACGGGTGCACGGGACTTTAAAGCAGGGTAATATTTCAGTCAAATTTCTCCGAAATCTCCGGAATTTTGTTGCTGCCCGATCAAGCGCCTTTACCTCCGCTCGCCTCTTCGATACTCGCAAAGAAGAATCCGGCGGCAGGCGACGTCACAAGGAAGATTCAGGAGGTTATTGCCCGGCCCGGAGAGGCAAACTCCCCCCGATCCCTATCTTACGGATGGACAGATAACCTGAGGTACCGGTTCAAAAAGCCTATTAAGGCAATTGAACAGGGGGTATCCTCCCTGGCCACCTATGCTTTCTGGGGCAGGATCCGAAAGGGACACCGATACGCCGGCAAGGCGTTCCCGCCATCGGAGAAGTCCTGGAGAAATGGTGTCTGGAAGATTTCGGGTGCCGGAATATCATGAAGGGACAGTGAAGCGTGCCGGTCGGATCTCTCTGGAAACCAAAACGGCCGCGCATGGCAGGGTGGACAGCAGGCCATATCCGCCGAAGGATAGAGTCAATATGGAAATGAGATAAACCACCAGCGCTCTCAAAGCATTTCCACACAAACCCCCATGCGCCGGGGATCGGCGCAAGAAGAGCCATGGAAATCGTTGCACGTGATGCAGATACCTCGAGTCCGGTTTCTCTTCTGGTTCTCCCGCTTCAGCGGACCGAGGGGCAATCGCCTCTTCCCATGAGGATTGCCAGAGTGAAGCCGTGTACGGAAGTGAATTGAGTCGAGCGGCAAGAGCGTTCCATGTCAGAAACCGACGAGATTTCCACAGAAAGAGCCGTATCCTCGATCGAACGGGGCTGCTGTTGAAAAATTAACGAAAAACAATTAACCTACAAGGGTTGCTTTTCGATGGATAATGACACAAAAAGATGGTATAAAGACCTTTAAGCTCCTTTTTACTGGCATTGTGACAATATTATATCGAAGAGTTTAGATAACATTATTGATATTACATTATTGTTAAGAAAAATTGGTGAATGCTCCATGATGCAAGGCGACATACAGGTAACAGTCCCTCTGGATTCTCGTACCATCTCTCCGACCATGAAAGGGTATTTTGAACGCTGCATCGACTTCCATACCTACCCGGCACCAGGTCTCCTTATCGGTGTATTCATGGTCGATTATGCGGTTGAGCTGCTCGGCGCTGTCCCCGGAGAAAAACTATACGCCGTAAGTGAGACGAATAAGTGTGCTCCAGACCCCCTCCAGGTCATTCTCAACTGCACGTCCGGAAATCACCGGCTCCGCATCATCCCTATCGGCAAGTTTGCGATCACGGTTAACCGTCCGTCGGCAGAGCCATTCACCGACGGAATCCGGGTTTTTGTTGATCCAGGCAAGATCGACCGGTATCCGGTGATCAAAACGTGGTTTACCAACGATCCGTCCTTCAGCAAGAAAACAATGGGGCAGCACCTGGTCGACGAGATCTTTTTCGCCGGTCGCGACATTCTTTCTGCGGAGAAGGTCCGCGTGCAGGTCACCCCGAAGCAGCAATGGCAATCTGCAAGGTGCCGGGTCTGCGGCGAGACGGTTCCCGAGGAGATGCTCGAACAGGGCGTCTGCCGCGGGTGCGGATCAATGGCCTATTACGAGAGGTACGGGGCGGCTACGTAAACCCGCACCCCCGCACTCGAACATGACGGAGATACATTCTTTTGGTGTGGTGCCCGTCGGGGTCATCCACTCGCCGGTTCAGTCCCAGAAAGAGATGCCGGCGCTCGGTTTGGATGGCGAGATCGAACTCTTTCCTTTCTTTGCCGAAGCTCTGGAAGGCATCCAGGCTCATTCCCATATCCTCGTGATCGGGTGGATGCACCGGGCGGACCGGACAGTCCACAGGGCTGTTCCCCGAAAGATCTCCCCGGACCTCCCCGAGAAAGGCGTATTTGCCCTCAGGTCCCCCTCGCGCCCAAATCCCATCTCCGTGACCGTGGCAGCGCTCTCAGGTGTGAGAGAGGGGCGTTTTCTGGATGTATCCTTTCTCGATCTCATTGACAAGACCCCTGTGCTTGACATCAAGCCCTACCAGGCGGGGATTGACTGCGTCTTTTCGGCAACCGGTCCCGATCGCTCGGGCACAATTGCAAAGATTACTCCGGAACGCTGCCGGGATGATCTCGTGCGCGAAGCCGTTGGTTTCCACGGGGAGTACTGTCCGGCTCTTGCGGTTGCGGTCAGGATGATGATCGCGGCCACCCGTTTCATGGGCGGGGACCTGAGAAGGGAAGAGATCTCCTGCAGTCTCGGACCGGATCCCTGCATCAACGATGCACTGATCGGGATCACCGGGGCACGGTTCGGCACCGGTCGGCTGATTATCCCAAAGAGCTGGCCGGATCCACCTGTCTATGCCATTTCCGGGCCCAAAGTAAGGCTGGAGTTCAGTATTGTATCAATCCCCCGCGAGACCGGACTGGTTGATGCAGCACCCGATGAAGCATTGTTCCTCATCAGGACTCGTAGCGAGTGATGTACAATGCGGCGGATATGCTCCTATTCATCCCATGACCGGGTCTCCTGCTCCCTGCGCTCTGCCGGGATCTCATACACCGCTGAAGGTCTGATAAAATGAAGAGACGCTACCTTTCACTGACCACTCTGGATGATGCTCTTGTCCGGCTGAAGAACGCCTTTCCACCTCCCCGGGGGAGATCGATCAGGATTCATCTTCTCGAATCGGAAGGAAGGATCACATCGGAGGCGATATATGCCCGATGTACCGTACCGAATACCGCGATTGCCGAACTGGACGGCATAGCGGTAAAGAGCATCGAAACGATCGGGGCGGGAGAGCAGCGTCCGGTGACCATATCCGACTATCTCAGGGTCGATACCGGGAACGTGGTCCCTCCGCACTACGATGCCGTTATCCCGATAGAAGATATCCAGCTGGACGGCACATCCTGCATTACACGAAAATCGGCCCGTAAAGGGCAGTGCATCCGTCCTGCCGGCCAGGACGTCCGGAAAGGAGATCTGATCGTTCCCGGAGGCCACCAGATCCGGCCCTCCGATATCAGCGCCCTTGCCACCTACGGCTATGATCATGTCAACGTCAGGGTGGTGCGTGTGGGCATCATCCCTGTCGGCAATGAGCTCGTTCCCCTGGGGAAGCTGCCCGGACGCGGGAAGGTTGTCGAGAGCAACAGCATCACTGCGGTTTCGTTCCTCTCCCGCCTGGGGGCTCTCTGTACAAGATTCGATATAGTGCCCGACGAACCTTCCATGATTGAAAAGACACTGGATCGGGCGATTTCCAGCAATGATCTCGTCCTCCTCTCTTCAGGCACTTCAGCGGGCAGGTTCGATTACACCGCCGATGCAATCTCACGGCTCGGAAGGCTTATCTTTCACGGTATTGCCATGCTGCCCGGAAAACCTGCGATGCTCGGGGAGATCGATGGTAAACCGGTCATAGGATTGCCGGGGTATCCTGTCGGTTCCCAGACCGTGCTCCGTGAACTGGTGATGCCCCTGCTGGTCTCCTGGGGTCTTGCTCCCGTGCCGGAATGGGTTATCCTGGGAAGGCTGGCTAGAGCCATGCCCTCCGAACTCGGATTTGACGAGTTTATTCCGGTATCAATCGGTTCGGTCGACGGCTGCATCTGGGCCTTTCCCCATCCCCGGGGTTCGGGTCTCCAGATGAACCTGGTCAGGGCGAACGGATATCTCCATATTCCTCCCCATTCGGAAGGATGGGAGGCCGGAGGGTGGGCCAGGATCCATTGCACCGCCCTTCCCCACCTGATTGAACGCGCCCTGCTCTGTGTAGGGGCAAAAAACCAGGGTCTTGCTCTTGCTGCCGATGCCCTTGCCGAAAACGGCATTAATCTGCATATGATCGGTGACCAGCCTGCCAGGGCAATACTTGCCCTGCAGAAAAAATCCTGCAATCTTGTAGCGGTCAATGTCCCCGGTATCAATCCGCAGCCTGACATGTACCGTGCCGCCAGGAATATGCCGGTAGTCAGCATTCATATCGGCCGGATGATGATCGGCATCGTCTCCCGCAAAGGTGCCGGCAAGGGCGATCTTGCCGATCTCCGCCTGATGAATGCGCCCGGAGGATCCACAGCCCGGATGTATCTTGATCTCCTCCTCTCTGCACAGGATATCCTCCCTGACCAGATCCTCGGGGATTCAAACGTAGTTAAGACCGAATATGCGGTTGTGGCAGCGGTAAAGGAAGGTATCGCCGATGCAGGGATCTGCTCGATGGCTCATGCAGCCGATTCCGGGTTATCCTTTGTTCCGGTCACCTATGAGTCCCATGACGTTTTCATCCGTGAGGAATCACTGGACGATGAGAGGGTGCGGATCTTGATAGATGTGCTGCAGTCACCTGAATTTCAGCTCCGCCTCCGGATGCAGGGAGGGTATAATACAGCCGATACAGGCAGGATCACAAGCCTTCTTGATGATTCGGCCTTTGATTATGAGGATTCCTCGAATGGTGAGGAGGTGTCATAAAACCGGTTGAATAGCCGTTATCGCCACAGGCGCAATCGATTGATATCGATACATTCGATGCAGGTATCTCCGGATCCGGAATAACTGTAGGGATGTGGGGATCTTCATGAGTCATGCCTGTGGCCGAGATCGGCCTCATAGATGTTTCACATGAAATCAAGCCTGTTTGTGAAATAGGAGGTTCATATCGCTCAATTTTTCACGCCTCCGTACACGGCTTTCCACCGGCGCTTCATCCGGATGGAGGCGGCCTCCGGGGAGGGGGATACCCCCTCACCCGGGCGGGAATGATCGTCTCTCCGGTCCGCCGTCTCGAAAGAAGCAGAGGGGAAACCCGGACCCGGGTCCCGGCATAGGGCTCAAGAATGTTCATGGCTGCGCTTCTGTCGCTCGCCGGCGCATAGGGATTTATATGGAACCGGACGGGGATCCCTGCCGCCCGGTTCCATCCTGTATGGCAGTGCCCTTCGGGGAGCAATGTGGCTTCGTGCAGTGCCCGGCATGGTGTGCGGCCATGATGCTGGAGGAGAACGAGCACGATCAGGCATGCTGCAGGAGAGGTGCGGTCCCCGCGACTGCCAGATGCACCCCTGCTCAGTCAGGCCAAAAACACTGAGACGCCGCTTTGGGCGAGGGCCCGCGCGGCATCGCCGTGAGCCCGCGATTATGCGCGGATGTTGTGCGGCCGTCTGTTGACGGGATCGATGCTCTCCGTCTTTGAGGCCTGATATGAGGCGAGAATTGTATGGGTGCATGGATGTGGCGCTTCAGATGTTGGTCCTGTCTCTCTTGCGCAGTTCCTTTGGAGTGCTGTTCCACTCCGCAACGCCGTCGAGGTGCTGGTCGTCCACCCATCCGCTCCGGACCTCCTCCCGGTGATCGAACTGACGGACGTAGGGTTTGATGTCCAGAAGCGGCGTCCCGTCCAGGACGTCGACGCCCCTGATCTCCAGCATATTGCCGCTTACGCCCAGCAGTTCCACGATGGATATGCCGATGGGGTTTGGGCGGCTGAAGTGCCGGATGGCGAAGATGCCGCGCTCCTTCTCTCCGTCCAGAAACGGCTTCTGGATAAGGCGGCATTCCGTCGCCCGGTGAAAGTGATACAGCAGGATGACGTGGGAGAACGATTCGATGTCGCACAACCCCTCTGCATACTCGGGAAATATCTCCACATGCCCGACGGAGGTATTGAACACCCCCTGAACCGGGGTATTCTCCTGTTCGGTAAACTCAGAATGAATGATGCCAATTGGCCGGTACTCTATCCTCATCTCTTTGACCCTGCAGTATGTACTGTCCGTGATTATACTCTCCTGCATGCCTCTTCAAACCGGGCGCCTCGGCACGGATGGGACTGCCTGCACGCCCCCGGGATGCCGGGAGGCGCCCTGCTCTCCTCGGAGGCGGCGAAATCCCTGCGACCTTTATAGAAGACTGCCGGAACCGCTGCCGATACGATCGGGCAGAGGAATGGCATGGTGCGCGATATCGGTACTCTCACGCAGTTCTCGCACTATCACAATAAAACTGTTGATTCTGCACTACTAGTGCACAGATTCCCAATAAACAATACAATAAATAGTATGACCACCCACTTGTAGTATGCCTTTTTCGTCAGTCCGAGAGCCAGTACTCTTATCTGATAAGGAACTCGACTATTTG
>JAHKLN010000101.1 GCA_020854755.1 Methanomicrobiaceae archaeon
CGTGGTGAGGCGGTCCTCACTGTTCACAAACTCGTGGGCATAGGTGCCTTTCGGGCAGAGTTTGCCTTCGTTTACGGGGGAACGCTGGTAGGGCGCCACCCCGGCAACCTTGCCGTCCTTGACGACGAGGTTGAAACTGCACCCCGTACCGCAGTATGGGCACGTTGTGGGTACGTACTTCATGTTCATGATTAACCTCTCTAAC
Organism: Methanomicrobiaceae archaeon; assembly: GCA_020854755.1. Taxonomy (GTDB): domain Archaea; phylum Halobacteriota; class Methanomicrobia; order Methanomicrobiales; family Methanoculleaceae; genus JAHKLN01. The sequence continues at coordinate 206 of JAHKLN010000101.1, forward strand.
GTTCGAATATCCGACCTCGAATTATTTAAGTAGTATTATTTAACTTCGTTAACAGCGATGAATAACAGTGGGATTTATAAGATTCCTGCATGACATGATGCATCGATATCTGCATCTTTCCGGGCTGTACCTGGGTTCTGCACTCGCGCGAGAAGAGGTCCGCCAAGTATGAAGCGTGTACGCATACCGGCCATGCTCGTCGATCTGGTGATGAGCGCCCTTACCTCGGTGGATGGCGCCGTATTCATGCACCTTGAGGCATGCCCCTACTGTGGGGGGCGGATTCTCGGGCATGACATCAGAAAAAAGCGGTTTGCCACGATCATCGAGGACGGAGATCACAGGAATATATATGTACTCGTAAAACGTTTTCATTGCACTGAGTGCGGCAGGCTGTGCTATGCTGACGCTCCGTTCTACCCCGATACACGCCTCGCCTCACCTATTGTTGACTTCTGCAGGCTTCAATCCGCAACCATGCCGTATCACCGGGTTGCGCGCGTGCTCGAGGCGATGGGCATTGTGATCGATAGGGGCACCGTCAGAAACTATGCCGCGCTCGATGTCGGGGATATCCCATATACCGAGCTTTTTGGCATCAGGATGCCCCTTTCGCTGCTGAACCTGTCAGTCTCTGCCGTCAGCAGGGGCAAGGGGGGTACCATCGAAGGGGCAGAAGCGCTCGCTGCCTGTGGTTTCCCATCCGCACGCCGGGCAGCGTCTGGTAGCCGGCCGCCTTCCAAGGAACGGGATCAGCGGAATAAAGAGAAAGAGAAAGAAGAACGGAATATCCAGCAGCAGCATTGAGGCTGCCGTGACGGCGATGGATGCAAGCAGGAGTATGGCAGTCAGTGTCCAGCGGTTCGTAATGCCACCTCCCTGACGGCATATGCCGGGAGTGCGTCCGAGACAATCCCCATCTCCTGCCGCAGGTCGATACCGCCCAGTTCCCTCGCAAAGAGCGGTGCCCCGATGCCGGCAACCAGGATCCGGTCGGCGCCGCTCTCTGCGACCACCCGTTCGACCGCACGCACAAGCTGGTCCCGCTGGGCATCCCGGAACTGGCGCGCGATCCCGAGAGCCGCATCCTCGCCGATCTCTTCGAGATCTGCGCAGACGAGACGCGCCAGCCTTTGAAGCGAGCCTCGATGCGTGATCTCCCCTCCATCCGGGGTGCTGCAGATGTACTCGGCCGGGGAGATCGTGCCGAGTACGAGGTGCGCGTCGGCGCTGATTGCAAAGTACTCCGTGCTCGTCAGCGTCTCGATCCCGTCGATCTCGACTGACTTCAGCACAGCGGCAATATTCGTTCGGAGCATCCCGGTATAGACAAGGAATCCTTTCTGCAGCCGCTTCGTATCGGTAAGCCCCTTTAAGTGTTCGAACCGGTTGAGCGGGATGATGTCGGCGGTTGTGCTCCCCACGTCGAGGAGGACGGCATCGGGGTACTCCGCTCTGAGGCAATCGGCAGACGCCAGCCAGTTTGCCGCAGCGAGTTCCGGAACCGGCTGCGTATGAAAGGCCGCGTCCGTGCCGTAGAAAGCGGCGCCCGGAAGGGCGCATTTGACCGTTTCGACAATCCACGCAATCCCTGCCGCCTTGCTTGAAAAACAGTCGGCAAGCTCTCCGCTCATGACGACGGCGGCGCCATCCTCATATGCTTCAAGCATATCGGCAAGCGGTGCGCCCTGCCAGAGCGGGCAGTAGTGCATATGCACCCCGGCATCGTCCACCACCTTCAGGTTCGCCCCGCCCACATCGATGCCTATCATATCGCGCGGACCCTCCCGTCCTTGTCGAACCTGACGCGCCCGGAGAGGTGGACGGTCTCTGGCCCGGCTCCATACGACGCCTTCACCAGGATGTCGGCAATCTCCTCCTCCATGCATGCTGCAATCCCGACCAGGCTTGTGGTCGGACGGGGGTTCACGTCGACGACGTAGATGCGGTCTGCGACGATGAGATCGATGCCTGCATACCCCTGGCAGCCGAGCACGTTCATCGCCTCTGTAGCGACGGCAATGATCTCGTCCTGCCTCGGGTGCTCTACCGGCGTCTCCCCTCCCAGGTAGTGGAATGCTCCATCGTCGTCGATCGCAATATACTGGCGGTTTATTGCAAGGGGGAGCGGGGGTTTCCCGCTATAATACTCGCATGCGTTGCCTGTCACGCGGCTGCCCACCAGGCTCACGCTCAGATGATCCCCCTCGATGTGGCGCTGACCGATCTCCCCGTCCTGCGGGTCGTCATCGGAGAGCCGGACATGCTGTGCCGCGCAGCCCATGAGCGGTTTGATCACCCTGCTGCCGCTTTTCACCTCCTCCGGCACGCTGATGCCGTGGGCGGAGAGGATCGATGCCGTTCGGCGCTTGTTTGCGCAGACTGCGATATTCATGCTGCCGCATCCGATGTTGTGCGTCAGCTGCTCGAGCAGGTAGGTGTAGCGCGAAAGAAGATAGTCGGGTGCGATGACAAGGCCGAGATCGCAGCCCGGGGCGAGTTTCCTGATCTCCTGCTCGAACTGCTCGCCCTCAGGCGATACGACTTCATAACCGCACCGCAAAAAGCTCCGGCGCAGTACAGACAGCATTGCGTTGCCCTCTGCCGCAAGATCCGGCTCGTTGCAAACGGTATATTCGGCTAGAAACGCCCTCATCTCTATTACGTTGGTATCCGATCACTTTACTCTGACGATCGGTCAAGTATTTCTTACGTGCGTGCCAAGTAACTGTTTGAGAATGAAACCAAAAATATTGCTCACCAATGATGACGGCATCAACTCAACGGGCATATGGGCTGCGTTCCAGGCCCTCTCACCCATTGCGGACGTCACGGTGGTGGCGCCTGCAACGCAGCAGAGCGCGGTAGGCAGATCGATATCCATTTTCGAGCCGATCCGGGCACACGAAGTTGATCTGCACGGGATAAAGGCGGTTGCAGTCGGTGGAAAACCGACGGACGCGGTGATCATCGGGCTGTACGCGTTGAGGCTGGAACCCGACCTGGTGGTCAGCGGCGTCAACATCGGCGAGAATCTCTCCTTTGAATCCATCATGACTTCCGGCACCGTCGGCGCCGCGCTGGAGGCGGCAAATCAGGGAACGCCGGCCGTCGCGTTCTCGCTGCAGGTGGAGGATCAGGGAGACAAGTTCGGCGATCCGCTCTCGCCGTTTCTGATCGGTGAGGAGGTGCAGCGTATCGTCCGCGATGTCTGCGAGCGGATGCTGGCAAACACATTCCCGGCAAGGGCGCATATCATCAATGTGAATATCCCCTCCCGGGTGACGGGGGGGTACGAGATCACCCGTCTCGCCGAGAAACTCTTCTCCACGGGGGTAGAGAAGCGGCTTGATCCGCGGGGCCGCCCGTATTACTGGATCGACGGACCGCTCTACGAGGATGCGGAAGAAGGGACCGACGTGCATGCAGTGCGGAAGGGGAACGTCTCGATCACGCCGATAACGCTCGACTGCACTGCGTTCCATGCGAGGAGCGATCTCGAGGAGATCTTTCTCTGATACCATTTTTTATCCGGCTATCGGGGAGAATGAGGTGATGGAAACATATGGCAAAGAGTAGAGGGTCTGCAATGGATAACGCCAGGCTGAACGAAGAAAAGCGGATTGCAGGCTACCATGCTGCCGGCATGGTCGAGGAGGGAGGAATCGTCGGGCTCGGAACCGGCTCGACGGTATTATTTGCCATGGAGAGGCTGGGCGCACGCATTGCAGAAGGCCTCTCGGTTGCCGGGATTCCCACGTCCTACCAGGCGGCACTGCGTGCGCGGGAGTACGGTATCCCGCTTGCGAGCCTTGACGAGCACCCGAAGATCGATATCGCCATCGACGGTGCTGACCAGGTGGATCCGCGGTTCAACCTGATCAAGGGACGCGGCGCCGCACATCTGCGCGAGAAGATCGTTGCCGATGCGGCGGATCAGCTCGTCATCGTCGTGGATCGCACGAAGATGGCCGATCGGCTGGATGCCCCGGTTCCGATCGAAGTGCTGCCGTTCGCCTGCTCTCCGGTCCTGCGCCGCCTGACCGGGATGGGCGGCAGGCCCGTTCTCCGGGAAGCGGTGAAGAAGGACGGACCGGTGATCACCGACAACGGCAACCTTGTGATCGACTGCAGTTTCGGCGCCATCGGAGATGCAGCAGCACTGGAGGCCGCGATCAGCGCCATTCCCGGGGTCGTCGGGTGCGGCCTCTTTACCGCATTTGGAAAAAAGATGAAGGTGGTTATCGGTGACGGGCGGGAATGCCGCGTGCTGTCACTGTAGCGAGATGCACTCTCGCATCTTCTTGATGAGTTCGAGCTGGTGACGGGCTTCCTTCTTTTTTTCGTTCTCTATTGTGTCCATGATGTCGGTGATCGGGCGGGAGAGGGTATATATCTTGACAGGCCTTCCTTTGCTCTCTGATTTGCTCTCTCTGGTCTCCACCCATTTGCATTCCTTGAGATGCCGCATGGCAATACTGACCTCCGGTTGACGGAGATCTGTGCCCCGTTCGATATCGCGTGATGTGGCTTCGTCTGTGCTGGCCAGGTATACGAGCACCTTCGAAACATTCCTCTTTATCCCGATCCCCATGAGAAGTTCGGCAAGTTCTTCTTCTTTCGGCGTAAAATAGCGTACTTTCTCCGACTTCATCCGGTCACCATTATCTTTGCATTTTATGTTTTAAATCTAACTATAAAAATATTATTATTTACATACGATATTTTACGATATGAATGTACAGGAAATGCTCGATTTCCAATCAAATTCGTATGGATGTCTGTTTGACTTATGAAATGAGGAGTATGTGCATACGGAGGCAGAGCTGCAGGGAGTCGTCGCGAAAAACAGGTGGGTGCCGGTTTTGGGGATGTGGTGTATCAGATGAGGCCGAGGTTTGAGAGTTCCGACAGAATTCTCTGGACTGCCCGCTTTGCATCCTCAGGCTGCTTTCCTCCCGTGATGATCAGCTTGCCCGAACCGAAGAGGAGCACGACGACCTTCGGATCATCGAGCCGGTAGACGAGCCCCGGGAACTGCTCGGGCTCGTACTCGATCTTATCGAGGTTGAATCCGACGGCAATCTTGTTCAGGTTGATGGGCGTTCCGAGATCCGCCGAGGTGACGATATTCTGGATCTTATAGCTCAGGTGTTCGGGTATGTCTATCTTGAGTGCCCGGAGCTGATCCCCGAGTATCTGAAGCCCCCTGCTTAAACTATCGATGCTCTTTGCGCCCGTCAGCACGACCTTGCCGGAGCCGAAGACAAGGGCGGCGATCTTTGGGTCCTGCATTCTCAACACGACACCGGGAAACCGTTTCTTATTGTACTCGGCGTCCTTGAGCTGGGAGGCGAGAGATGGAAGATCCAGGAAATCTGTCACTTTTGCGGAGGCTACGATATTTTCTATCTTGAGGGACTCCTCGGGTTTACCACCATTCATATTTATAAAATGCTTAAAACAGTATATAAATAGTTGGGTGTTCAATCCTCGAGGGTCGAGATATCCCCGGGATCCATGCCCAGCTCTATTGCTTTCAGGACGCGACGCATGATCTTGCCGCTCCTGGTCTTTGGAAGCGAGTCGACGAATTCGATCGATGAGGGGATGGCAATCGGGCCGAGCGTCATGCGCACGTGGTAGACGAGCTCGTTCTTGAGCTTCTCGCTCGGCTCCTTCCCGTCAATGAGGATGACAAAGGCCTTGATCAGGTTGCCTTTGAGGGGATCGGGTATCCCGATGACCGCCGCCTCGGCGACCGAGGCATGGGAGACAAGGGCGCTCTCCACCTCTGCCGTACCGATATTGTGTCCCGCGACGATGATCAGGTCGTCCGTCCGGCCGATGACCATGATGTAGCCGTCATCCCCTTTCACCGCGAGATCCGCGGTGGTGTAGCAGCCCGGGATCGTGTTCCAGTATCTGGCGTAGCGCTCTTCGTCGCCGTAGACCGTCCTCATCATGGACGGCCACGGTTCTCTGATGACGAGCAGCCCGCCCTGTCCGGGAGGCACTGAATTCCCGCCCTGATCGACGACGTCTGCAATGACACCGGGTATCGGCCTGCCTGCAAAGCCCGGCCTCATAGGCTCGCCGATCGGTGTGGTGATCATATGCATGCCGGTCTCGGTCTGCCACCAGGTATCGACGATGGGGCACCGCTCCTTTCCAATCACCCGATAGTACCATTCGAACGCTTCCGGGTTGAGCGGTTCGCCGACGGATCCGAGCACCCGGAGCGAGGAGAGGTCGTACCTGTTCGGCCACTCCTCGCCCGTGCGCATGAACATCCGGATAGCGGTGGGGGCGGTATAGAAGACGGTGATCCCGTACTCTTCGATGAGACTCCACCAGATGCCGGGATGGGGGTAGTCCGGGGTCGTCTCGGTAATGAGGCTCGTTGCACCGGTGAGAAGCGGCCCGTAGACCCCGTAGGTGTGCCCGGTGATCCAGCCCGGGTCGGCGGTGCACCAGTAGACGTCGTTGTCCTTGATATCAAAGATGTATTTTGCCGTGTAGTACGCCCCCACCATGTATCCGCCGCAGGTATGGACGATTCCCTTCGGGCTTCCGGTGGTGCCGCTCGTGTACAGGATAAAGAGTATGTCCTCGGCGTCCATCGCCTCCGGTTCGCATTCCGATGAGGCGCCTTTGATCAGATCATGGTAATCGATCTCCATCTCGGAGTGGAGCTCGATTTTCGGGTCGTCCCTCCGGAGGATAACGATACGCTCAACGCTGGGTGCGTTCACGACCGCCTCTTCGACGATATTCTTCAGAGTGATCGCCTTCCCCCTGCGGACGCCGATATCTGCCGTGATGACGACCTTTGCGCCGACGCCCGTAATCCGCTGGTGAAGAGCGTTGACTCCGAATCCGCCGAAGACCACCGTGTGGACGGCACCGATGCGTGCGCAGGCAAGCATGGCGATGATCTGTTCGGGCACGACGGGCATGTAGATGCAGACCCGGTCTCCCTTCCCGACTCCCAGTTTCTTCAGGCCGTTTGCAAACCGATTCACTGCCTGATACAGCTGTTTATAGGTAAAAACGCGCTCTTCGCCTTCGTCTTCGCCCCTCCACATGAGCGCGACCTTATTCCTGCGCTGGTTGAAGACGTGGCGGTCGAGGCAGTTGTAGGTGATGTTGGTGGCTGCGCCGCAGAACCACTCTGCGTGAGGATAATTCCAGGTTTTTACCTGATTCCATTCCGAGAACCAGTCCAGTTCCCGGGCAATCGCCTCCCAGTATGCATCCGGGTCTGCGAGAAACTCCTGATAGCGTTTCTCATAGTCCCCCAGCCAGGAGTTCTTCTTGCATTCGGTGTCTGGTGTGTAGTACTGTGCTTCATTGAGTGTGACGTTGAAATCTTCTGCCATGCGTATCCCCGATTTAACATTATTAATGGTGAAAAATCCGTATATTAACGTTCTGGTACAGCGCCCGGAGATGGCGGCAATCCGCCGGCCCATCACGGTGCAGTCATCGCCGGAGGCGTGAGCCTGATCGGATCGGAGGAAGTGCCCGCACATCCCGGTAAAGCAGGCGGATCCACCCTGCAGTATACCGGAGGTGCTGTTCATGGTTGGCCGTGCGCCTTCGGCCGATCGGGCGCTCCCGGATGTGCCGGAACGGGGACTGGAACGCGTATACGGCAGATTCCCGCCGCCGCCCGGCGGGAGCCGGGAGGTGCCGGGTCCTGCCGAAGAATTTCACGTAAAAATGCGAACCGTTTATAAAATGGGAGCCTCCCGCCGATTGATTCTTTGCGCTCCCGTACACGGCTTCAAACGGGCTATCCTCACGGGGGAGGCGGAGACCCCCGGACAATTGTCCCCACGGTCCGCTACACCGGGACGGTCAGAGAAAACCGGACCCGGGGTATCGATATCGCTCATGAATTTTCACCAGTCGTGCCTGTAGCCCTGGACTCATGTGGTTTCACATAAAATGCCGGAAACACCGGAAATAAGGCCGGCCCGGGATATTGCAGGCTATCAGTGCTTTCAATAGTCTTCTCCGGCGCACGGCCTCCCACCGGCCATCCTCACGGTGGGAGGTCTCCCTCTCCTGCCCCCGCCCCTATCGAGAAGTCCACCCCGGTCCACTGCAACGGGGTAGCTGGCAGGAAGAAGGCTACGCCGTACCTGCACCGGTCATGGATGTTCATCGGTCGCGCATGTGGCCCGCAGGGCCTCACCGCCGATCCACGACATGCTCAAACAAGGGAGGAGACACCGCATCGAGCGGGACGCTGGCCGGGTGGCAGCCGCATTCGCATTCTGCCTCCGATTGGCAGTGCACCGCTGATTTACGGGCGGTTTTGGGATATCCTCTGCACTCAGGTGGCTATATCCACGCCGGAACCCGTGTGGTTTTTTCGAAAAAAATCAGGAAAAATCTGACCGAATCCTAGTCATATTCCCGCCAGGTCTTGCCGCATGCCGTACACCGGAAGAACCTGACTTCGCTCTCGTCGGCCGCCCTCAGCTGCCGGAGCCACCAGTAGGCTGTCTGGTTCTCGCAGGCAGGGCATTTGACCGAGGCCGTCGGCAGTGTGGCCACTTTCTTCTCATCGTCAACAATGGTGATCTCCTTCTCGACTCGCTTTTTTGTCCTTCGCAATTCGTCTCCTTTCGTTATCTCCTTAATACAGCCACATTTTTTGCACTTCATCTGGCCTCCGGACGAGATCATCAGACCCTTGCACTGTGGACAGAACATCATCCAGAGAGTATGGGTCAGCGATCAAGATTAACTTGTGGGGGCGTCCGGTGCAAAGCGGGAAGTGTACCGGGGAGGCAGGGAGGTTCGCCCTTTTATCGCGCCGGATGCATGCATCTGCAGCATTGCCTGCAGCGCGGAGTTTCTGCGCAATACTTTATTGTCCTGCACGCAACATAGATGAGGATGATAGGTGGAATGAACGAATATCTATTGCTCATATCCTGCATCGCGTTCCTTGCCTTCCTCATTCCCAATCGCTTCCGGAAACAGTTCGCTATTGTCGGATGGCTGAGCATTGTCGGATATCTCTTCACAGAAGTTCCATACTTCATCTCCATCAATAATTTCTTCTATCCGACGCTGGCGCTCCTCTCTATACCCTTTCTCTATGTAACCATTGGAGCCCTGCGAAGAGATGACAGCCACGTGCTGCAGCTGAGCACGATTGCAGCGGTTGCATTCCTGATATTCGCGCCCTTTGCATACATTGAGCCGCTCGGAAACTGGCTCATCTCGGTCGTAACCTGGCAGACTTCAGAAGTTCTGAACCTTTTCGGCTATCCTGCGTCGCAGACTGCATGGAACATACTCTCAAGGAACGATATTCAGGTTGAGATCATTCTCGCGTGCACTGCAATCCAGAGCATCGCAATTATGCTCGGCGTGGCATGCGGGGTGCAATCGACGCTGAAGCAGAAGTTCCTTGCATTCGTCCTGGTATCTCCGACGATATACATTCTGAATATCTTCCGGAATGTCTTTGTGATCACGGCATATACCGAGCAGTGGTTTCCATACCTGCCGGATCTCGTCGGGACCGGACAGTACGGCTATGAAAGCTTCTTCTGGGCGCATAACGTCATATCTGAGCTGCTCGCCCTGGTAGCGCTGATCGGCATCGCATACGGCCTTTTTGCGCTCATTCCGCAGCTGGCCTCTCTTGCGGACGGCCTCTATCGCCTCTACCGGGACGAGCTGGGAAATGCCTTCAGGGCTGTCCGGCAGGGCCGTGCATAAGTCGGGCAACGCCCCACCGATCCCTGCCGGCTCCCTTCAATGCCGGAGATTGCGGCAGGGGGAGATATTGCTATCGCGCCTTCCTCACGAGAACCTTCTATAGAGATAAAGAATGCGCTGGATGGCGGAGAGATTCGTGCATACCGCAATGATGATGATGGATATCCATATAAACCCTGTCAGCCCTCCGAGAACCAGGAACAGCACGGTTTCAGGCCTCCCGAAGAAACCGATCCCTTCCAGAGGATCGTCGATCTTCCCCTCGATACGCTCCTGGTACCCGATCTCTGCGTACACCACCGGTTTTATGAAGGTATTTATCATGGATCCAAAGAGGGCGACGGCCACCACACCGAAGTCGGCGAGCGCCGGCAGGGCTATCAGGTGGCTGATGATCGGTATGCCGGAGAACCCCACCCCGAGGATGGCCGCCGCGTCAACGTACTTGTCGGCGATCCAGTCAAACGCAGCACCGAACCTGGTTTCGGAATTATTCGTGCGGGCTACGTTGCCGTCCACAAGGTCGAGAACGGCGGAGACCACGAGCAGCAGGCTGCCGAGCAGAAAGTATCGCCTGAAAAAAGCAAGGGCGCAGAGTATGCCGAACAAGACCGAGAGCATCGAGACCTGATTCGGCGTAATACCCAGCCTGATGAAGAGATGCGCAATCGGCTCGGTATTCTTGATGAATTTCGGCCGCAGTGAGGTTATATTCATCTCTAACAATATCGGCATGGCGAAGGTTTAATATTTGCTCCGGAGGGAAAAGAATCGCGAATACCGGGGATTATCCGGATACCGCGCAGATTCTCCGGGATTATGTGGCATGCCGGGCGGCCCTCTCCGTATCAGTCCCCCTCGTCGGTGCCGGGTGCGTCTCGTCCTCCGGCGCGGCGGCGCCTGCCGGAGAATTAAATCCTCATGCGGACCAGGGGAGGGCTTATGGCAGCATAGAGACGCTGTCTTTCCGGTCCGCACAGCCATGCAGAGGTATCCCGGGGCGATCCCATCCCGTCTTTGTAAGATTCCCGGGTACTCATCTCCCTGCAGGAAAGCCGCCTGCCCCCTGCGATGCAGTGATCTGCCGACGGCGGGGCAGGCGCAGCGATGATCGATGCCCGGGGTGCAGTGCGGGCGACCGCAGCCTCCTGCCCGCCCGTGCCGGTCGGGCCTCCGTGCACGCACACGCGCATCGGAACTTCCGCCTTCCTGCAGGGTGCGGTTCTGCCGTTCCGCTCCCCTCTCCCGCAGATGCACGCCTGCCAATCCGCCCACCCGGAATTCGTTCTGGACAGGGCATTCGGCACGATACGTCAAGCGCTAGATTCTTTAGGCCTCACCAGATATATCATTGCAGAAGGAGTTCCATGTCAGATCGCAGCAGACCGCACGTTCTTATGATGTCAGAGATCACCGCCGATGGTAAGCTTACACTGAAAAAAGGCGCTTCGAGCAAGATTCTCATGAAGTATATGGCGCACGAGACCGAGATCCTGCTCCACAGGACCCGGGCGGAGTACGACGCCATTATGGTAGGATCAAATACCATACGGATTGACAACTCCTACCTCACCGTACGGCTGGTCGAGGGGAGAAGCCCTCTGCGCGTTATCCCGAACAGCCGCGCCGATCTTCCGCTCGACGCCAACGTGCTGAAGGGAGATACCCCGACGCTCATCGCCGTCTGCGAGGAGGCAGATCCCGGGCGGGTGGCGGCCATCAGGGCACAGGGCGCGGAGGTGGTCACCGTCGGACGGCAGCAGGTGGATCTGCCGCGGCTCATGCAGCTGCTCAAAGAGGAGTATGGCGTCGAGCGCCTGATGATCGAGGGAGGCCCGACACTGAACTGGTCCATGCTCAACCACCGGCTCGTCGATGAGATACGCCTGATTCACCTGCCTTTTATCATCGGGGGGTCCGATACGCCCTCGCTTGTGGGAGGTATGCATATTGAGTCTGAAGACGAGATGATCCGGCTCTCCCTGAAGCGGTATTACATGTGCGGGAGCAATCTGGTAACCGAGTACGACGTGATCTACTGAGATCCCGTGCACCGGTCCGGGCAGAGGGAAGACCTCAAAGGCCGTCCGGGATGATCCCAAATCCAACCGGCAGAGATCGCGATACGCCTTCACTCTCGATTTCGAAGTAATTTTTCCCATGAAAGTGCATGAGTCCGGGGCAACAGGCATACAGGATGATAATGCGCGGTGCTGCCCACCACCAGTTTTCATATAAAACCGCGTATGAAGCCCCCGATGGGGGCTGCAGGCGCAACTGATGAAAATCCATGAGCGGTCTGGAGTATCACGGTTTCTGTAGTTCATGGATCTCGCAGTACAGTAAACCGCAGGAACAATCCCAACAGGGGGTGGGGACCGGGGAGGGGGAGAGCCCCTCCCCCTGCGAGGATAGCCGGTGGGAAGCCGTGTAAGGGAGTGCAAATAACCAAGTGGTAAGAGCCCTCCATTTCAGAAACGATTTGCATTTTCATGTGAAACCGCCCATGAAGCCCCCGGAAGGGGCCACAGGCGCAACTGATGAAGATTCCTGACGGTGCACCGATACACAGTGTCCTGTTGTCGCAGACTATCCCGGGACAGTGGACCGCAGGAACAATCCCAACGGGGGTGGGGGCGGGGGAGGGGGAGACCCCCACCCCCAGAGCCCCCACCCCCCCCAGAAGCGCCCGGGGGGAGCCCTGCACCTGAGCGCCC
>JAHKLN010000037.1 GCA_020854755.1 Methanomicrobiaceae archaeon
CCCCCCCCCCCCCCCCCCCCCCCCCCCCCCCCCCCCCCCCCCCCCCCCCCCCCCCCCCGATACCCCTCCCCCTCTGAGGATAGCCAGGGAGACGCCATGTACGGGAGCGAACTGATTTAAGCGGGGAGAGCCTTCCATTTTAGAAACCGGCCTAAATTTCATGTGAAACCACCTGTGAAGCTCCCAAGAGGGGCTGCAGGCGCAATGGATGAACATTCTTGAGCCTGCACCGATACGCAGTGTCCGGCGTTCGCAGACTATTCCCGGGAAAGTGGACCGAGGGATGCACGCCACAGTCCGGTGCAACCGGCATCATACCCGTTTTTGATGTAATAGGCCGCGTTTACACGATGCCGCCATGAAGGATGAGAAGAGCACTATCCCGCGCCTATCGATGCGGGGCTTCCTGTTTCGGTGGCCCTGCCCTCGTGGGGGGTTTCTGCAGATCAACGGGCGTTGATCATTTGGTTTGGGATCCCTTCTCTTCGCAGTGGTTTGAACGCCGGTTGCCCGGCTCTTGGAATGCGGAAACTATTCAACCTGCCGGTACCAACGATAAATAATCTCTCCGTGGAGTGAAGGTGGTCCGGGAAGGACGGCGGCGCGGTCGCCACACGCCAGCTGGACGGGGACTTACGGATCTGCACCGAACACCCCAGAAAGTTAAATGGGATATGGACCGATGTGATAGTAATCGCGCAGCCGCCACCGCTGCACCACAGAAGGATGGCCCTACGATGAAGACGTTGATTCTTGCCGGAGGCATCGGCACCCGCCTCTTTCCGCTGAGCAGGGAGCTGTTCCCGAAGCAGTTTATCCCGCTCTTTAGCGATGAATCGCTCTTTCAGAAGACAATCCGGCGAGCGCTCCTCCACTCGCCTCCCGAGGAGATATATATCGTGACGAACCGGAAGCATAAGTTCCTGGTCAGGGATCAGGTCTCCGAACTCTGTCCGGGTTGCACCACGCTGATTGAGCCTGAAGGGAAGAATACGCTGCCCGCCATCTACTACGGGATGACCGAGATCGCAGGTGAGCATGGGCCGTCCGCCGTCGCCATCTATCCGTCCGATCATCTGGTAGAGGCGGGTGAATCCTATCTCAGGGCAATCGATGCGGCACGCCGCCTTGCAGAGCGGTATCTCGTTGCATTCGGAGTCCGGCCCACGCATCCCCACACCGGATACGGCTATGTCAAACCGGCCCGGGCGGAGGGAGAGGGATTTCTGGTGGAGCGGTTCGTCGAGAAGCCTGATTATGCAACGGCGGAGCGGTACGTTGCAGAGGGATATCTCTGGAACAGCGGGATGTTCCTCTTCCATTCCGATATCTTCTTTGGTGAGTGCGAGGCCCTCGCCCCTGATCTCGTCTCGGCCTTCTCGCATCCAATCGAGAGGGCGTTTGCAGAGGTGCCGAACATCTCCGTCGACTACGGGATCATGGAGAAGACCACAAAGGCGGCGATCGTCCCCCTTGATCTCTCCTGGAGCGATCTGGGCAGTTTCGACGCCCTGTACCAGGCGATGAAGGGCGGGCCGGATGGCTCGGCGGTCAGGGGAGAACACATCGGCCTTGCGTCGGAGGGCAACCTGATCATCAGCGACCGGCTCGTTGCCACTATCGGGGTCAGCGATATGGCGATCGTGGATACCAAGGACGCGCTCCTCATCTGCCCCAGGTCGGAATCCCAGAATGTCGGCCGGATCGTGAAGGAGATGAAAGCGGCGGGGGACGAGCGCGCCGAGGTGCATACCACCGTCTACCGCCCATGGGGCACGTACACCCTGCTTGAGAACGGGAACCGGTACAAGATCAAGCGCATATCAGTCCCTCCCGGCAAAAGGCTCTCTCTCCAGATGCACCATCACAGGAGCGAACACTGGGTTGTGGTCAAGGGCACAGCCCGCGTCACGAAGGGTGGGGAGGAGTTCCTGCTTCGGAACGGGGAGAGCATCTTCGTGCCCGCGGGGATCACCCATCGGCTGGAAAACCCGGGGATCATCCCGCTCGAGATCATCGAGGTGCAGATAGGCGAGTATATCGGCGAGGACGACATTGTCCGGTTCGATGATGATTTTGATCGGTAGTGCCGGCTTTTGGCAGCGCCCATCCCGGAGCGCAGGCCGCCCGGGGCTTAACACCTCCCTGTGAAGGAGCACCCCCTCACCAAACGTTCCACCGGTCCGGAGATGTTCAGGAATGAGGATGAAGCTCCGCGGGCTGCAGGCGCGACTGATGAACATTCTTGACGCTGCACAGACGCTCCGGGTCCGGTTTCTCCGACTATCCCGGTATGGTGGACCGAGGGGGACATCCCCACCCCCTGGCGATTGACCTCTCGGCCCACTGGAACGGGATCCTCGAGAAATACCGGATCCGGGATACCTACGTGGAATTCATGGATTTTCATGGCTGCGCTTGCACCGCACCGATCGCCGGTGCATGAGAGTTCATGGGAAAGTTGTTGAACCAGCTTCCATGTCCATTTCACCGGGAGTTTCATGCGAAACAGACAGGCTTTCAAACGCCCTCAGGCTGCCGGCATTTACCCATTCGAAAGTGTTTTTCTCATGTTTCAAACCGACTCACGAAAGAGAGGATTAGTTGCCCGGTTCTTTGCACTCCCATGTACCGTCTTTTGCGACCGTCGGAAGGAGGGCGCCCGGGCGGGCGGCGATACACCCCGCGGTTCTCTGGAGTGGGGTGCCTGCCCCTGCTCATCGATCTTCACCGGCTGAGCCTGCAGCCCGCCATGCTTCTCACGGGCGTGCGGGGATGCCGGTATCCCCCGTGCAGAGAGGCTATCCGGTACCTGTGCCCCGCATCGCTCCTGGACTGCCGCGGTCCACTCCCGGCATGATTCGAGAACGACCGGTAGAGATGCCTAAATTCCGGGAGACCATCGATATCCGGGTGTATCCTCCCCGCCGCACTGCAGGCGGCCTCCTTTGTGCGTGAGTTTTATATAGGAGGACCGGAATTAGTAACTGTGCGTTGAGCCTGCTATGTGCGATTCGTGAGCAGAATGCGCATATCGCCGGGCAAACGGCATTCCGTGCGGAGAGAGCACGATCACTGGAAGCGTCCCCGAATCCTTTGAGGAGGGTTTTGCTTCCATTCACCCGGGAATGAGAACGACATGTACACCAGCGGGCGTCCATCCTCGGACTCGTAGTGCTGATCGGTGGAGATATTCCATTGCAGGGAGCAGATGAGGCAGAAATGCGTATCAGGCCGGGGTTTTTGTTTCTCATGCTTTCACACGCGGCACTCCCTGCCTCTTGCGCCGGGACAGCCGGGAGAGCCGGAACGGGAGGCACCCGCAACAGAGTCCCCTCGTCCGGCCTGGGGGTATGTATCGAACCCGGCGTGATCGATGCGCCGGAAACAAGGGGGGAGAGAGTGAGAACGCTTCGGCTGATGGCTGTAGGAGATATCCTGCTCCAGACAGAGAACGGCAAAGAGCCGTTCGAACGAATCAACGATGATCTGAATGGCAGGGATATCCTCTTCGGGAATCTCGAGACCGTGCTGTCGACCAGCGGGCAGAGATCGCGGAAGCGCTGGGTGGCCTCCGCGCCCCCGGAATCTGTGCGGTATCTGAAAGAGGCGGGGTTTGACATTCTCAATATTGCAAACAACCATATCCTCGATCTGGGGCGAGAGGGGTTCGTTGCGACGCTGGATATGCTTGAGAAGAACGGGATTGCATATGTGGGAGGGAGTGCAGGGCGTCAATCCCGGAGAGGAGTGGTCATCGAGAGAAACGGAATCAAACTCGGGTTCCTCGGATATACCACGGGCCGACTCCAGAGGCCCGGAGATATATCCCTCCACAGCCTTCGGGAGAGGGACATCCTCGCCGATATCGATGCGGTAAAGAGCCGCTGCGATTTCGTCGTGATCTCCCTGCACTGGGGGACCGAAAACTGCTACTATCCTTCGCCGCAGCAGATCAGGGTTGCACGCAGGCTGATCGACCATGGCGCCACCCTCATCCTTGGCCACCACCCCCACGTCATCCAGGGGCTGGAGCGGTATGGGGACGGCCTGATCGTCTACTCGCTCGGCAACTTTCAGTTCGATACCAGCCTGATGCCGGGCAGGATCAAGAGCTCCATGATCGTGACCGTCGATTTCGACAGGCAGGGCATTGCCGACCATGCGGTCATTCCCTGCACGATCGACGAGAACGCACTTCCCGCCGTCGCCGTCGGCGCCGAGAAGGAATTGATCCGGAAGTGGATCTCGAATCTCTCCGGGATGGTGAGCAGCGGGAGGATCACCCGGAACTGGTGGTTTGAGGAGATCGCCGGGGAGTACCTGGCGTACAACTGGGAGAGCTATAAGTACCGGATTGGAAGACACGGCATCGCCCCGCTCCTCGAATGCGGAGTGTGGCTGATCACGCCGTTCTGCCTCAACTGCTATGCCGGCATCGTCAGAAAGAGATTGAGGGCATTGAGGGCGGGGGGGAGTGCGTGAAGATCCTGCAGGTGACCCCCTTCTTCAAGCCGATGTGGGAATCGGGAGGGGTGGCCCGGGTGGCCTATGACATCTCGCGCCACCTCCAGCAGCGCGGGCATGAGGTCACCGTCTACACCACGAACATGAGCACCTACAGAAGAGGCCTCCCGACAAACCGGCCGGTCGATCTCGAGGGTATGACAGTCTACTACTTTGAGAACCTGAGGAAGTTCTTCCCGGGCAGGACCGTGCCGGTAATGCCCTACTACCTCCCGTTTGTTGCGCGGAAGGAGATGAGGGAGTTTGACATCGTCCATATCCACGAGCATCGGACCCTTCTTGCAGTCTGGGCCAGCCGCTATGCACGCAGGTACGGCGTGCCGTACATCCTCCAGCAGCACGGCTCCCTCCCCAGAGACCGGATCATGGGAAAAGTGAGAATCAAAGAGTTCTTCGACCGTGTCTGGGGAAACGGCATACTGGAAGGCGCATCGCGGGTGATCGCGATCAACGCCATGGAGCTGGAGCAGAACATCGGGATGGGGGTGGAGAGGAGCCGGATCACCGTCATTCCCAACGGGGTCGATCCCGACCGGTGCAGGACAGAGAGACAGAAAGGCGAGTTCAGGCAGGAGTACGGCATTCCCGGCGACACACGGGTTGTTCTGTACCTCGGCAGGATCGATCAGATCAAGGGCATCGACTTTCTGGTGGATGCATATGGTCTGCTGGCCCGGGAGGTCGGCGATACGGTGCTTGCAATCGTGGGGCCGGAGTGGGGCTACCGTCAGGTGCTTGAGAAGCGGGTGAACAGCCTCGGGATAGGAGATCGGGTGATCTTTATCAGCTATATAGACGATGTGGCATTCGCATATCAGGATGCCGATGTCCTGGTCTATCCCGGAAAGTATGAGATCTTCGGGCTGGTGGCGTTTGAGGCGATCCTCTGCGGCACCCCGGTGATCGTCACGGAGGGCAGCGGGAGTGCCGACTTCGTACGGGAGTCGAACTGCGGCTATCTGGTTGAATACGGGAATGTGCATCAGTTGAAGGAGTGCATGAAGACATGCATCGAGGATCCCGGGGAGGGGAGGCGGATGGCCCTGCGGGGCCAGAGATACATCAGAGAGACCCTGGCATGGGACCGGGTGATTGAACGGCTGTTGAAGGAATACCAGAGATGCCTATGAAGATTCTAGCCATCCCGACGACCGTCGGGCTCTCAAAGCCCCGCAGCGGCGGGCAGAACCGTTTTTCCAATCTGCTGAAAGTCCAGAAGAAAGAGAACGACGTCGTCGTGCTTGAGCCGGAGCATCTCTGGGACGAGCAGGATCGCGCTATTGCGGAGGTATACACCTACCGGGATCTCGACCTATTCAGCAGGAAACTCTCGATCTTTCGGGATCTGAACCTGGATTTTATGAGGAAGGCGTATGCCGCTCTGAAGCACGATCAGATCGACATCATCCAGATCACCCACCCCAGCGGGGCGCTCGCCTTAAAGGCGCTGACGCTGCTTGCCGGGAAGCGGATCCCGATCGTCTACGATGCGCACAACATCGAATCTGACTTCACCCGGCAGACGTTCGCCGATAATCAGTACTACTCGAAGATCGAACGGTTGATTATACCGATCTATGTAGCAGCGCTGGAACGGGTGGCCTGCAAGCACATATTCACCCACATTACCTCGGTGAGCGCCACCGATGCCGAGGAGCTCCGGACGCGGTACCACCTGCACCCGGACCGGATCTGCGTCGTCCCGTCAGGCTGCTATCTGCCGGATCAGGGATACGGCCGGGATAAGCGGGCGCTGAAGGCTGAACTTGGCATTGATGCCGAAAAGACAATGGTCTTCTTCCACGGCCTTTACTCGCATCCCCCGAACCGGGCCGCCTTCGACCTCATCGAGCATGAGATTGCCCCCCGCTTCAGCGCATCGCAGAATGTACAGTTTGTTATTGGGGGCACACAGGTGCCGGAGTTCGAACGGGGAAACGTCAGATCGCTCGGGTTTCTCGAGAACATCTACAGCATTTCCGCTGCAGACATCGCAATCGTCCCTCTCACCACCGGGGGCGGGACCAAACTGAAGATCTTCGATTATATGAGCGTCGGCCTTCCAATCGTGACGACAGAGAAAGGGATTGAGGGAATTGAGGCAGAGAACTACGAGCATGCAATCATCGTCGACGGAACCGGCGATGAGTTCATCGATGCAATACGCTATCTCATCGAGAACGAGAACGAACGGCGCAGGATCGGCGCAAACGCCCGGGGACTGGCCGAGGAGAAATACAACTGGGATACGATCGGGGAGAACCTGACCCGGATCTACAGAGATATCATTGAACGGGAACTGCAGCCATCGTAAACTGTTTCGGGGATACCACCATGCAGATTCGCAATCCGGTAACACTGAACGACTGGGATATCGGGAGGCTCTTTATCGTGGTGCTGGGCTTCCAGCTCGGAGTGCCGATCTTCTCCCTCCTGCATACCCGCGGCTTTATGATTCCGGTCCTGCTGCCGGCGCTCGGTTTTGTCTACCTCTCTTTCATCCCGGGAATACTGATGCTCAGGATCTTCCGGATTCACCGGCGCAGCACGCCGCAGACACTGTTATATGCAGCCGGACTCAGCATCGGGTCGATGATGTTTCTCGGCAGCGCGATGAACTTCCTCTATCCGTTTGCCGGCATAGCAGATCCGCTCTCAGCCCCCTCTCTTCTGATCACGCTGAATGCAGTGATCTGGCTGCTCTTCATCGTCGGCTACGTGCGGGATGGGAAATATGCAGATCCGGAGTTTATCGAGATCCGCGATCTCGCTTCAAAGCCGGCAGCCCTCCTGTATATAATCCCCATACTGACGGTTGCAGGGGCATATCTGGTAAACGGCTATCAGGAAAACCTCCTCCTGATGTTCATCATTGCGCTGATTGCAGTCGTCGCAACCCTCATCGCCTTCGGGAGGCTCGTCCCGCGCAGCCTCTACCCGCTCGCAGTCCTCTCGATCTCGGTCTCCCTGCTGCTCCATACCTCGCTGATATCCCCCTATATATGGGGCTACGACATCCATCTCGAATATTACCTGGCAAACCTGGTCCTCTCCCAGTCGTACTGGAATCACACGCTGCCGGGGAACGTCAATGCGATGCTGAGCATCGTCATCCTCGCCCCGATGCTCACCGAGATCTCAGCCGTCAGCCTGACGGCGGTCTTTAAGGTCATGTATCCGCTCCTCTTTGCCCTCGTGCCGCTGGCCCTCTACCAGGCCTTTAAAAGCATGACGAGCGAGACGGTGGCATTTCTTGGAACGTTTGTGTTTGTCTCCTATTTTTCGTTCTATACGGAGATGGCCGCGCTGCCGCGGCAGGCAATCGCGGAGATATTCCTTGTTCTGGTCATTCTGCTGATGCTTGACCGCGAGCTGACCCGGCGGGCCGGCTTTGCGCTCTACGTGATCTTTGGGGCTTCCATGGTGGTCTCACACTACGGGCTCACCTACATCTACATGTTCATTCTCATTGCCGTGTGGGTGATGCTCGCGCTTGCAGGCAGTACGCGGGTTCACCGGTTCGCAGAGCGGGCAGCGGCACGCTTCAGGCATGCGGCGGCGGGGGCTCCTGGCTTTATCCGCCGCCTTAACGCCGGTGAGAAGACGGTCACGGTCTGGCACATCATCTTCTTTGTGCTCTTTGCAAACCTCTGGTACGCAAACATCGCAGGAGGCACGTCGTTTGAGACGATCGTCGCCATCCTCCATAATATCGGGAGCAATCTCTTTACCGAGTTCTTGAACCCGGAATCTGTAGAAGGACTCGATATTCTTCTCAGTACGCCCTCAACCCCCCTGCATGAGATCGCCAAGTACCTCCACCTGATCACACTCGTCTTCATCGTCGCCGGGTTCATCGGCCTGGTCTTTGATCCCCGGTACGAGAAGATCAGGGGTGAATTCTTCGCCTTTGCACTCGTTGCCCTGCTTCTTGCGATCGCCGGGATTGCCGTGCCGTACGTCGCAAGTTCCCTCAACACATCACGCCTCTACCAGATTACGCTCATCTTCCTCTCGCTCTTCTGTGCCGTCGGCGGGCTGGCTATATTCCGGGCGGCCACTCCGGCATTCCTGAAGCCTGCAGCCGGCGATCTCCCGACAACCGGGACGAAAGCGGTTGCCGTCATACTGGCTGCAGTCCTTCTCTTCAACTCAGGGTGGGTGTATGAATGCGCGAGGGATAATCCGCTCTCGATTGCTCTGAGCCAGGAAAGTATCATGAACCATCAGGATGAGGTCGGGAAGAACCTCTTCTACGGGCTGTATGTCCCGGAGTATGATGTGCGGAGTGCGGCCTGGCTATCGGCAACGAGAGATCCCGACCTGATGATCTATGCGGATCGGACACGGAAGGATAACGTGCTGAATTCGTACGGAAGTATCGATCGGCAGCCCCCTCTGCTGACCAACTCCAGTCTCTGGGTGGCGCCGGGGGCATATGTCTATCTCGGGTGCTTCAACGTCGTCGAGAACTGCGGGACCGGCCCTGAACTCTACAGCGACATCTGGAGTATGGACGATATTCGGCCCGAGATCGCCTCCATGGGAAAGATCTACTCCAATGCACGCAGTGAGATATACAAAAACAGATAGCCGTCTCCGCATGGCGTGATCGCGCTCGATGCCGGAGACCGGCTATATCTTCAGCCCGACGCCCTCAAATGAGGCGGCCAGACGATCCCCTGCATAAACCAGCACCTCAAAGACCGAGAATCGATCCGTCTCCGATACCCTGCGGGCGACCGCTTCGAGCCTGCCGGTTGCCGGTGCCAGGTACCGGATATGCGCCGAGATTGCTATCTGCGCAGCGCCCCCGGCATTTGCCGCAACGCCGAAGACATGATCGGCAAGGGCAAAGACGGCCCCGCCGTGCGCTATTCCCATTAAATTCGCCTTTCCCGGGGTTTCCATGACGGCCCGCGCCCCGCCGCTCCATATCTCCACGATCTCGATTCCGAGAAGCCGGGCAAATTCACAGTCATTGAACGCGTGCACGATCTCCTCTGCCCGTTCGAAACCCTGATGCGTGTCTGGCACGACGGATCACCACGGTACGGCGGCACCTGCCGCTCTAACGGTAGATCCTCTTCGAATACTCGGATCCTGCCGTCTCTCCGCCCTTTGCCACGATGTACGCCCACTCGTAGAGGGATTTCAGCGTGCCGAACTGCTGGTAGCGCCGCATGGAGAATCCGACGCGGAGATGGGGATCGAACTTCACCCTGCCGATCTTCCGCATCCGTAGCGCGATCTCGAGATCGTCCCCGGCGTCGATGCAGCGGTACATGCCCGCCCTGATGAACGCCTCCCGGTCAAATGCCGTATTGCAGCCGAGGGTGAAGTAGATCGTGCGGGTATGGTAGCCTATCCGTGCGAAATTGTTGGCGAGCCAGAGCGAGATTTTATGCCGTATTCCATCTTCGATTGGATAGACCGGTCCATAGAGCTGGACGATCTCATCACGCTCGAAGTTGCGCTGTATCGTCTCGATCCATCGGGGCGGGAGGATGCAGTCGGCATCTGTCGTGGCGATGATCTCCCCGGAAGCCGCCTCTGCACCGTCGTTTCTGGCCCCTCCGACCCGACTCCTCTTCTGGATGAAGACGGCGTCGGCGAGGGGTTCTGCAAGCTCCCGGGTTTTATCGGTTGAGTTCCCGTCCACGACGATGATCTCGTATGTATCCCGCGGCACGGACTGGGAGGAGAGCGACTGCAGGCACGCGGTGATATTCTTCTCTTCGTTGTAGGTCGGGATCACGATCGATATCATGATTCAATCAGCTCGCGGTAGAGATGTTGATGCATCTCTGCTATATCAGTGATGTCGTACTTCCGGGTCGAGCCGCGGGCTTTTGCGGCGTATTCCCGGAGCAGATCGCGATCGTTGACGAGCTCTCCGGCTTCGTCGGGATTTGTAAAATACAGCACGGAGTCTCCAAAGATCTGCCTGAACTCATAGATGTCCCGCGCGATGACCGGCAGTCCGGAGGACAGGGCCTCCACGATAACCAGCCCGAACGTCTCTGCATACGACGGCATGAAGAAGATATCCGCGCCGCTGTACGCGCCCGAGATATCCTCAATGACGCCTGCAAAGATGACGTTCTCGTGGCACCTGCTCTTGATCCTCTGAATCCTTGTGTAGTCCTTTGAGAGGGTGCCGTACGGAAAGCCTCCCACCCAGATCCAGATCACCTCCCTGTGCCGGTTCGCAAGGCTGAGAAAGTCATAGATGCCCTTTCGCGGGGTCTGCTGCCCGACGCTCAGCACCACCGTCCGGTCGTCGTCGATGCCGAAGCCCTCCCTGAAGAGCCGGCGCTTTTCCTCGTTTCTGCAGAAGTATTCCCTGTCAATCCCGTTCGGTATCAGGGTCACCGGCATGTCAGGCATCATCTGCCGGATTTCCTGGTGGCAGGGCTCGGAGATCGTGATGATATGATCGAACTTCTGGTATATCTTCGGATACATCCGGTTTATCCGTGTACTGAATGCAATATTTCCATCGTTGATGCGGGGTGTCGAGTGTGCGGTCAGCACCTTCTTCCCGTTTGTCACCTTCTGGTGGTAGAGCGCCCAGGGGCCGAAGGTATGGTAGTGTGTCAGGTCGAAGGCATCCCGGTAGGAGTTGCGGGAGATCTCCATGCCAGGCAGCTGCGCAAGCCTCTTATACAGTGTCCGCGCCGCAGTCGCGCATCCGATATACTTGAGGAAGAAGTAATCCTCAACAAAGATGTTCACTCTCATCGGTCCAGCCCCGCAAAGTCCATGGCGCTCCGGATGCAGCCGTCCATATTAAGGTACTCGAACTGTGCAAAGCGCCCGACCAGCGATATCTTCCGCTCGCTGCAGAATTCCCTGACGATCTCGATATTCTTCCGGTAATCGAGGTCGTAGACGACGTAGGCGAACTTCTGCCGCTCAACCCCGGTATAGACCACCGCATTTCTATCAGGGATGATACCGATCTTTTCGAGCGCCTGCATGACGTGATCGATGATCTCTGGATCCTGCATCCGGGAGATCGCATCGCCCTCGTTGAAGGTGATCTCGGCAAGCACCGAGGCATGCCCCGGCGGTGCGGTCCTTGTGCTGTAGCCTGACGGAAACGAGATCCTGTTGAAGGGTCCGGCCTCCTCCTCGGGGATGTATACCCATGAGAACTCCGGAACTTTTCCCTTCACTCCGATAAAGACACTGCAGAGGGAGTTGTACTTCAGCGCATCGCATGCTGCCTGCACGTTGTCAGGCACGTTCTCAAGGCACGGCAGCAGGATCTGGAGGGGTATCGTCGATATGAGGCGATCGGCCTTCACGTCACGGCGGCCGTCGCTGATGGTGAACGTCCCGTTCTCCTCGCGAATGCGGGAGACCGGAAAACCGGTCATGATGTACCGGGATATCGGTTCGGCGATCGCATGGATCAACGCCTCGATGCCGCCCCGGACCGGGTAGGAGAAGACCGCCTGATGGGTATATCCCTCGGTCTCAATCCCGATCGCCGACCTGATGATATCCTCCACCGGCGGACGGGGTATGCGGCCGTCGACCCAGTGGTGCGACATATTCTCGAGCGGGAAGTTCCAGATTTTTCTATTGTACGGGAGCATGTAGCACCCGGCAATGCCACGGCCGAAGGTCGCGGTGATCCATTCGGCAAAGTTTCGCGGCGGCGGCACCCGCCCGGTCTCGACGGCGATGAGGTTCTGTATGAATTCGTTGATGCAGAAGAAGAGATCGTCTTTTGGCAGCTGAAAAAGGCCGTTTTCAAAGGGATACTTGACGTAGCTTCCTTTATACAGGATTTTCGTGTTTCTCGTACGCTCTTCCCGGTTCTCCCCGAGAACGGTGCGCATGAAAGAGAGCACTCCGGTATCCCGGGAAAAGATGATATGCGAGCCCCCGATATCAAACGTGAAACCGGCTTCTGTTCTGGATCGGCATAGCCCTCCGATGCATGGTTCGCGTTCGAGCACAACGACGTCTTCCCCGCGTTCGTGCAGGAATCGGGCGAGCGACACCCCTGTGAGACCGCCGCCTACGATTGCCGATTTCACATCCATACTGTTGTGCATCGCTGCTTTATATGATTCACTATTATTCGCGGCGGTAGTGCCGCCACGGCAGGCTGTTATCCGGGTGCTGCGGCCGTCATGCGCGGTGTCTGCCCGCGGGACAGGCCGAGAGAGGATCCGGATGGTTCTCCTCGATCGATCCCCGGCGGGCATGTCGGCAGCGCGCCGGCATGCAGACAGGCGCTCTTTTCCGATACGGCAGTGACCCTGCGCTGTGGTGAGAGAGCGGGTAGGGCGGCTCCTGCTGGGGAGGTGGCTTGCATGAAACCCGCATGAGTCCCGGGGGGCTACAAGCATACAGAATGAACATGGACGGGGATGCTCGCCGCCCATTTTCATAGAAACCTCCATGTGCCGGCTAGCGGGACAAGCAGAACCAAGAAGCGGCATGAGCCCTCGAAGGCCACAGGCATACCGGATGGAAGCCTCTGGCTATCCCGGTATAGTGGACCGAGGGGGACATCCCAACGGGGTGGGGACCGGGGGGGGTCTCCCCTTCCCCGCACGCTGCCTCTCCCTATGGGGATAGCCGGGGAGGAGCCGTGTACGGAGGCGCAAAAGTATTGACCGCAAAGATCCATCCATTGCAGAATCCGGCTTGATTTTCATAGGAAACCGCGTATGAAACGCCCATGAAGCCCCGGGCTTCATACATTTCGGGTGCGGGCGGGCCCGGAAGAGAATCCTCTCATGCAGAGCGCGCAATCGGGATGTGCAAAAAAGAAAGTGCGGTCAGAGGAACCCGAACGACTTCAGCGTGACCTCGGGGTTGACGCGGCCCACGTGGTACACAACGCCCTCGGAGAGCTCGTTGATGACGACCTCCGCGGGCGAGAAGAGCGAGGTGTCGATCTGGTAGAAGTCGAAGTTCGCTTCCTTGAATATGTCATAGAAGGGCTTTCCGTAGCCTCTGGATGTATTGCTCGGGATCTTCTCGAGATAGTCCTTGATCTCGGGCGCTTTCATGGTCAGGACGATGCTGCCGTGGTAAATCGTCGCATCGTTCGTGCTGCCCATCGCCTTCGTGCCGTCCTTCTTTACGGGCGCGATTGGCGCCGTCCCGATGCCGGAGGTGATCGTGCGGGTATCAAAGCCGAGCTCGTTCAACTTGTATACTGCAGTCTCGACGCACCGCCCTGCTACCTGAATGGAGCCGACGAGCGAGGCCGTGGGCGCAACGACCGCGCAGGTGTTTGCGACGTCCACATCGCAGGCCTCGGCGATCTTCTCCATCACGCTGGCATTTGGCAGGTGGTCGCTCTCCAGCGCGATCACGGCGTAGTCGAACTCGTCTTCGTAGTCGATGACCTCATAGGTATGCTTGGGTTTCAGCGAGAGCGCTCGCGCAGGCCCGCTCCCCATGGCAAAGTACTTGTTGACGTTGACCGTCCAGCCTGCCTTCTGTGCCCCGAGGCAGGCGATGGACGGAAAATCAGTGCTGATCTCGATAAAAGGAAGCGGGATGTCGTTGATCCGCCCCAATGTAATATTGACCTCTCCGAGACCGCCCATGCAGATCTCGGTAAAGCGCTTTCCTGCAAGATAGCCGCCCCGGGTGCTGACGCCGCAGTCGACGATGCGGGCGCCGTTATCGAGCTCGTGGAAAGCTGCATTGTACTCCTCGGCATATTCGGCAAGTTCCTCGAATATGTCCAGTGCTAATTCGTTAACGCTCAGCATAGGGAAAACCTCAACAGAATACAAGGGGTAGCAATAGAGATAAGATTTGTCAAATTGTGCCGTCACTGCAGATGCTCTAGCACCCGCCCGGGGTCGTATCTGAGGCTGATCAGCCGTGTCCTCCCCCGTCCCTGACGGTAATGAAGGTTGAGCAGCCGCATGGCATCGAGCTTCCTGACCATCTCATAGAACTTCGTGTATCCGAGCGGGATGGTCTCCTTTAATGAGCGGTAGACCTCACCCGCCGTCACTTCATTATCTTCACGCGATATCAATGCAATCTGTTCAAGCAATGTCTTCTCTTCCTGCTTCAGCGTCCGGAGGGAATGTGCGAGGTGCAGATATCTGGAGACCTCGTACGCCCTGCAGATATCATCACGCTCAATGCTGCGCCGTGCGTCGTGCTCCGCACTCAACGCCGCCCGCTTCAGGAGATCGATCCCGACACGGAGGTCTCCGCTCTTCATCGTCTGCTCCACAACAAGGTCAAGCATATCGCTTTTGAGCACTCCGGGATACAGGCCCTGGAGGACGCGCTCCTGCAGGATGCCGCTCACCTCCTCAACGCTGTAGGGCGGGAAGTATATCTCCGTCGGGCGGAAGACGGACGCCACGCGGGAGTCTACCTCACCCATCAGATCAACGTTCATATCGCTGATGATGGTGATGACCCCGATGCGTGTGCCCGGGTGTGCCTCATGGGAGCGCAGCAGGGTGTAGAGGACGCGGTTAATCTCGTTTTCATAGAGCAGGTAATTGGCGTCGTCGAGCGCTACGACGAGAACCAGCCCGTCTTTTCGGAGAATGCGCGCGATAGCGTCGAAGACCTGCTTGAACGACGTGCCCGACGCAGGCGGCAGATGGCCGGAGAGCTTCCGGTAAATCTGGGAGAATATGGCAAACCTTGTATTGTCGATCTGGCAGTTGATATAGACCGGTACCAGCTTCCGCGTCGCCTCCTCGACCTCTGCGAACACTTTCTTCAGGCTCGTCGTCTTCCCGGTGCCCGGAAGGCCGCGGCAGATCGTATTCAGAGGGCGCGAACCCCGCATTCCCGGCCGGATCTGGAAGGCGAGGTCGCGGATCTGGGCATCACGATAATGAAACTGCTCGGGGAGGTAATCGATCTCAAAGACCTCAGGATCCCGAAAAAGCGTCTCGTCCCACATCAGCAGGTTCTTCTTCATGATTCTATCCTCTCTACGAGAGTATTTATAGCCTCCAGCATGTTATGTGCACACCGCCCGCCACCCGATGCCCTCACGGGCGTTCCATGCACTTCTTGCAGAGTGTCTTGCCCATAAAGAGCTGGGAGAGTTTCGCCTGTGATTTCGTCACCGGGGCATCACAGATCTCGCAGGTGAACCCTGTTTCCGGCGGGGTTTCGTGAGAAGCGGTCTTCGCCCGGGCGGCATCTGCCGGGGGCGCGGCTTCGGTCCGCGCAGCTCTCTCTCCCGCCGCTTCATGCTCCCGCTCGTGCGGCGCGGGAGGAATCGCCTCCTGAATGATATCTGCTGCGCAGATTTTTGCGGGTTCGGGCTCATCTGCAGTCTCTTTACCGCCGCCGGCGCTTTCAGCACCCTCTCCGGTTACCGCAGGCTCTTTTATCGATCCTGCTGCCGCCTCAATGCCCGTCCCGAAGACGCGCCGCCGGTATGCATCGACCCGCTCCGCCGTTGCCTCGTCGCCGCGCCCCAGGCGGGCCAGCATTTCGTCCAGGAATGAGATCAGGCCTTCTGCCTGCTGCTGATTCTCCGCCTTCCCCTCAACTTCGAGCCTGATATTCTCGTAATTGCCGAGGTTGATGGTAATGCTGATGGTGACCTCTTTCTTCTCCGACATATATGCATGTAAATATTGTATTTTATATTATACAATCCCTGCGACGGCTGCACCCGTGCCGCTTCCAGCTCTCATTCCCTCATAACATCTATAACGGCGTGCACCTACATACACAGATGTTCGGCGCGGCACTGCGCGGTAGAGGCGGGTGCGAAGATTGGTGCGGATGAGCAGGTGTCTGCGGTGAATCAGGGTGATACGGGGAGTGCAAATGGTCGGTTGTCGGCGAGAAACCACATGTCGGGTATGGCCTGTGTCGGGATGCCGGAGGTTTGCGGGAGATGGGATGTGATGTTTGGAGCGGCGATATCCGGGCGAAGAAGAGAGATCAGCGGTACGTACGTGAAGGCCGCGCCGATGATGCGGATCACAAACGCGGGGGCAGGGAATGAGTGACGGAATGCGGGATAATGCGGTGAAAGTTCTCCGGGTCTTTCTATATCTGGTGCTGGCGTTTGGGCTCGTGGCTGCCGGTATCCTCGTCTATCAGTGGCATGTGCCAGAACCGACCCCTCCGCCGGTTCCTCCGGAGGTCATCCCCGATTTCATCGTGGCAGCCTATGACAGCAGCGCAGCGTCAAAGGCGGAGGCCGATTATGTCTGTGATGGGATCAACGATAACCTCGAGATCCAGGCGGCGCTTGATGCTCTGCCTGCCGAAGGCGGCGTGGTCGCCCTCTCGGAGGGAACATTTCACGGAACAGGCGTGATCTCCCCGGGATCCCGCGCCACCCTGATGGGGAAGGACGACGATAGCACGCGCATCATCTTCTCAGAGAACGGTTACCTCCATGTGAACCAGGAATATGTTGCCCTGGACGGTTTTTATGCCAGAGGGACCGGCTACAGCTATCCAGTCTCCCAGCGAGGTGTCATCTATATCACGGCAGGCCATGTCGCTGTCCGGAACATCACGGCAACGGCAGATCACACCATTCAGGGAGTCTTCTACGTCCACTCTGTTCCCGAATATAAGCGGAACATTGAGAACATCGAGTTCACCCGCTGCACGGCAGACAGCCCGGGCACCTACGGGTTCCTGCACAGCGCAAAAGACCAGGCCTATCGGGTGCATAAGAACATCAGATATACAGACTGCAGGGCAATCAACTGCGGCCTATACAGCAGGTACAATAACTGGGTGACCGGATTTGACTTCGCGGAGCACAACGACGTCGAGTCCCTCCATGTCACCCGCTGTATTGCCGAAGGCAACTGGGAATCGGGCTTCCACTTCGAGTGGGAACCGTCGAAGAAGGACGTCGTCCTGATCGACTGCGTCAGCCGGAACAACGGGCAGAAGCCTTTTCCCGAGAAGTACAGCCTCGGCGGAGAGAATTACTTCGGCGCAGGGTATCTGGCCCCGCGCGGCGAGTACACTTTCAGGAATTGCACGGCAGAGGGGAACAGTGCATACGGGTTCTTCTTCAGCTACCCAAACGGCGTCTACCTGTATGACTGCGTCGACATCGAGACCGGGCGGGGGAAGACCGACCACTCGGCGGTGAAGCCGACCTCGTTCTTCATCATCCAGTCGATGCTGACCGATGCAAACCCCTCCATCGTCATGGAGAACTGTGCAAGCGTCGATTCACATGGGCTCGGGCTGTATGCCACGCTCGCTGAACACGTCCAGATCAGAAACTTCAGACTGACCAATCCGGCCGGGGTCGACGGGAAAGGAGCGATCCTCGGGAGTTCACAGGGCGAGATATTCAGGGATTCGACGGTTAATATCCATGCGTCGGGAGATCGGGTGGCAACGATGCTCTATGCGATGGGCAATATGAACGTGATCTACTCGGGCGAGATCCTCTCGAATGTTGAGTATCCTTTTGTCATCGACGGCTATGGCACGGCGAACGTGCTGGTGAAGGATATGCGCATTCTCTCAAGTCTTTCTCCTCCGGGTTCAAACGGAATCCTGCTGACGTCGAATGTGCCTGAAGGGGCGGTGCGGATAACGAGCGCGTAGCGATCCGGTTCCCGCAGCATCGCTCATCGTTATGCAAGAGTCCATCCGAAATATGTCCAGAATCCGGAGATCGGGTTGCATACGGACCCCCATGCGCCGGCAGCGGCACAGGCACGACCATGAAACGAGATGACCCCTCGAAGGCCAGAGGCATACCGGATGGAAGCGGGTGGTGCCGTTCACCATCCATTTTCATATAAAACCGCGTATGAAGCCCCCGATGGGGGCTGCAGGCGCAGCGGATGAAAATCCCTTATCCGGCTTCCGTTTCGGGTTTCACTGGTATTTTAATGTGAACTTCTATGCTCCGGGGATCGGCGCAAGCTCAGCTATGAAAATCCATGAATTCCACGCTGGCATCCCGTATCGGGTATAGCCCGTTGTTTTCGTTCCTGTGGACCGAGAGGTCAATCGCCATGGGGGTGGGGACGGGGGCGGGGGTCTCCCCCTCC
>JAHKLN010000122.1 GCA_020854755.1 Methanomicrobiaceae archaeon
TAGTTCATGGATCTCGCAGTACAGTGGACCGCAGGAACAATCGCCATGGGGGTGGGGACAGGGAAGGGGGTCTCCCCCTCCCCCCATGAGGATAGACGGTGGGAAGCCGTGTACGGGAGCGCAAATAACCAAGTGGTAAGAGCCCTCCATTTCAGAAACGGTTCGCATTTTCATGTGAAACCGCGTATGAAGCCCGAGGAAGGGGCTTCATGGGCGTTTTATATGAAAGTGGGTGGTGAGCAGCACCGCCCGCCTTCATTCGGTATGCCTGTGGCCCCAGGGCATCGTGTGGTTTCATGGGAAAATCCATGATCTGGCGCCAGGCATCCTGAAGCCGAAGCCGGTTTTCCTGCCAGCTCTTCTGTAGCAGTGGACTGTGGCGCACGTCCCGGTGTGGTGAGGTGAGGGCAGGGGGTCTCCACCTGAGACGATAGCCGACAGGAGAGAGCAGAGAACAAAGGTTCAGGTGTCTCTTTACCGGTCGGAGCAATGCTCATGCAAACGGCGGCGTCCCCCGGAGGATCTGTCCGGGGGCTTTTTGCAGCCTCACTATGGCTAGAACGTCCCTTTTGTGCTTGGGACGCCGGAGGCAGCAGGATCCACGGCGAGCGCTGCCCGGAGGGCCCTTCCGAACGCCTTGAAGATCGCCTCGCACTTGTGGTGGTCGTTTTTGCCTTTCGCCATAATGTGGGCCGTGATGCCTGCATTGACGCAGAGACTGTAGAAGAAATGCTCAAAGAGGTCGCCGGGTATACCCCCCGCCCCCGCAGGGGAGAACTCCCCTTCAAAGACAAGGTAGCCCCTGCCGCCGCAGTCGAGCGCTACCTGCGCAAGCGACTCATCCATCGGGACGGCAGCGTCGGCAAACCGGGTGATGCCCCGTCCGTCGCCGATTGCCTGCCGGAGAGCGGTCCCGAAGACAATACCCACGTCCTCCATCGTGTGGTGGCAGTCGACCGACAGGTCGCCCTCCGCACGGATCGTCAGGTCGATGCCGGCATGCCTCCCGCACGCCGTGAGCATGTGATCGAGAAACGGCAGCCCGGTCTCCACGCTGCACTGCCCGGTCCCATCGAGCACGATGGAGACGGAGACGGCGGTCTCTTTCGTCTCGCGCAACACCTCACTGCTTCTCATCTGCCGCCTCCAGTGCTTCGGAAAGCCGTATCTTTCCGCTGTACAGCGCGCTTCCGAGGACCGCTCCCGCCGCACCGCTCCTCCGGAGCGCCGCGACGTCATCGACGCCGGAGATGCCGCCCGATACAACCACCGGCAGTGCCGTCCGCTCGAGCAGCCGCAGGATCGGGTCAAGCGCTATCCCCTGCTGCAGCCCCTCGACGTCCACGTTCGTATACAGCAGGGATCCGGCCCCCAGGCCTTCGAACCGCTCCGCCCATGCAAGGTAGTCGCCGGCAGGCTCTTCCCAGCCCTCGATCATCACCTCACCGCCACGGGCGTCGACCCCGGCCATCACATGCCTGCTCCCGAACTCCTGTGAGAGCCTGCGGATGGCGTCAGGCTCACGGACGGCAAGGGTGCCGAGGATCACCCGCTCTACGCCGATCTTCAGCCATCCTGCAGCATCCGCAATGCTCCTGATCCCTCCGCCGAGCTGAACGGTCATACCGGCCTCCCGGATCAGGTCTCTGATCAATTCCGCGTTCTTTCCGGAATGGCCGAACGCGCCATCCAGATTGATGATATGGAGGGCACGGGCACCCTCTTCGATCCAGCGGCGCGCCCATGCCCCGGGCTCCCCGTAGAACTCTGCGCGTTCCCGCTTTCCCTGCACGAGCTGAACGCACCTTCCGTCAAGAATATCGACTGCAGGATAAATCTCCATAGATATCAGCGTACCATTCGTTCGATCGGCATAACTAATATATCCTTTGCGCCGGCCCGCTTCAGCTGGTTGATCAGCTGATACACGCGCTCTTCGCTCACGACAGCATGCACGGCAACCAGATTGCCGTCTGATGCCACATCCATGACAGTGGGCCCGGAGAGCCCGGGAAGCACCCGCTTTACGTCTTCAAGCGCACTCCGGTGCGCATTCATCATCAGATAGCACTGACCCCGCGCCCGGACCACGCTCTCGAGGGCAAGGACGATCTCGTCGATCTTCTCCCGCTTTGCAGCCATTGCATCGCTGTTTGCAATGAGGTGCGTGCTCGTCTTTAAGAGCTCCGCAACCACGCGGAGGCGGTTCGTCCGGAGCGTCGTGCCGGAACTGGTAAGATCGACGATCGCATCCGCGATACCGAGATGCGGCGTCACCTCGCACGCCCCTCCGACCGGAAATATCGTCACCAAAACACCATGGCAGTCGAAGAACGTACGGGTGATCCCCGGGAACTCGGTCGCCACCCTTGCCCCGTTCAGATCCTCCGGGACTTCCACCCGGGAGTCTTCAGGCACGGCAAGGACGACGGTTGCCTTCCCGATCTTCAGGTCGAGGAGATCCTCCACCACCGAGCCCCGCTCAACCACCATATCAAGACCGGTGATGCCGAGATCGGCGGCACCGTTTGCGACATACTCGGGGATATCGATCGGGCGCGCAAAGAGGATCTCCACATGCGGGTCGTGCGTGCGGGCGATCAGCCTCCGCTCATCCCCTTCCAGCATATGGAGGCCGCTCTTTTCGATCAGGTCGGCGATGGGGTGGGCGATCCTGCCCTTGTTCGGTATGGCAAGGCGTATATGGTGCTCGCGGTATTCACCCGCCCCCTGCTGCGCCTTCTGTTCTGTCATGGCAGTCGGCACTCCGATCCTCTGAACATCAGAACGTGGCGAGCTCGCCCCGGATGACCCGCTCCGTGATCGACGTGATATTCTCGAGCCCGGCGTCGATGATCGACTCGATCTCGGGAGTAACCGATTTCATGCCGACGCCGGGCTTCAGCAGTACCTGTGCGCTTGCAACATGCGGATGATCGATGGGATTTCCGATCTGGGAGAGGAGCCTGATATAGATCTCCTCGATCCCCTCCACCTTCGCCACGCACTCCTGTGCAAGCTCCGTTGCGAGGAGGTTATAGATCTTGCCGATATGGTTGATCGGGTTCTTTCCGCTCGTCGCCTCCATGCTCATCGGCCGATTCGGCGTGATGAGCCCGTTGCATCGGTTTCCCCGCCCGACCGAGCCGTCGTCACCCATCTCGGCCGACGTGCCGGAAACGGTGAGGTAGATGCTTGCTCTGTCATAGTCGTCCCCCGTGTTCACGGCAACATTGACCTTCCTGCTCGTCAGCTTCCTGGCGACCTCCTCTATCCGCTCCTGCACGATATCCTTGATCTCGATATACTCGCTCAGGCCGGAGCAGTAGCGATCGACCATGGCGACGGCGAGGGTGAGCGTGATGGTATTCCCGTCACGCAGGCCCATGATCTTGACGTCCTGCCCGATTGCCGGGTACTTGGGCCGGAGCGTCTCATCGAGATATGCGCTGACGCCCTTGACGATGCTCTCCGTCTCGCTGAAAGGCGCGTGCCCGACTCCAAAGGACGTATCGTTCGCCCGGGGCAGGCTGCAGTCGTCCCGGGATTTGAAGATGTCGCGGAGATCAGTGGAGCCCGTTCCCATGCGGCAGTCCACGACGATATCGCGCTCCAGGTTGAGGGTGGGAAGAACGGAGCGCAGATACTTCCGTGCCGCCTCTATGGCAATGGTATCTGCAGGAATATCCACACCGTTGAACATCTTTGTCGCACGGCCGCTCAGGAGGACGTAGATCGGCCGTGCGATGATGCCGCCGCCGAACTTCGGGCGGGACTCCCCGGCAACGATCTCCCCCTGATCGGTATTATGGTGCAGCACCGTCCCGCATTCCTCAAGGTATGCCGCACTGAGCGCCCTGCTGATCGATTCGGCAATGCCGTCGGTCAGGCTGTCCGGGTGGCCGAGGCACTTCCGTTCGACCAGTTCTATGCGCTGTCGTTCAATCGGTATCTGATCGAGCCCCTCTACACTGATGTTCCTGATCATCATATTCACCGTAGTTCTAAACTATCATTACAATATGATTGAAACTCATTTAACCATTTCTAACCTCGAATTCTTACATCGGAACGAAGAGCAAGCCTGCAGATGCCGTCCCGAAACAGTCTCACCATACCGCCGCTCTCCGAGATGGTGATGCCTATCGCCGGGATTTCCCTCGTGAGCGCCGCGGTTGCACGGTGCCGCCCCCCGAGGCCGCCGGGCAGCGCGACCATCCGCGCGTTGACGTCCAGATACCGGCCTGCAGCCCTGACTTCTCCGCCGGTATCGATGACAAAGACGCCGTCGAGCTGGGCGAGTTCCTTGACGCTCTCCCAGTTGTCCCGGTTCTTGATGTCCCTGACCGAAGAGGGTTGCCCCTGATAGGGGTTGAGAATCGCCTGGTGCGAGAATTTGAAGATCTCGTCGGGATCTCCGACGATGAAGGCGGTACCGATGGACCGCCCCTCACGCCCCTCGATCGCAATCTCCATGGCAAGCGTGAGGACGGCGTGGAGCACGTCCCTCGGGACGATGTCCTGAAAGTCCCGCAGGTTGACGAAGTCCTTTCCTTCCTCGATGTCATATATGATCAGCGCATAGGAGAAAAGCCCCACGACAATGCCGCTCTCAAACTTCCTCAAGAGGTAGAGCTGGACGGCGGCGTCGAGCATGTGCCGCTCGCTGATCTCAAGGATGTCGTGCATGGTGAGATCCTTCAGGACATCGAGCTGGATATCCTTCACCCAGATGACGGGGATGTCGGATTCTACCTGTTGCGGTTCGATGAACGAGACGATTGCCCTTGCACCGATGGATGCCGCCACCTGCATGGCGGCCCTGAGCAACACCTCTGCGTTCATAGCAGCTCCCGCACGAGCCCGGGGATCTCCGAAGGTCGTGATGCTATCGGCACTCCCATCGCAGCAAGCCTCCGCACCTTGGAGCGGGCGTCGCCTTCGCCGCCCTCGATGATCGCACCTGCATGCCCCATCCGTTTCTCCGGGGGAGCGCTGACGCCTGCGATATAGGCGACGACCGGCATATCGGTCGAACGGATCCCCTCCTCTTCGAGGTTTCCGCCGACTTCGCCGATCACGACCACCGCTTCTGTCTGCGGGTCGGTCTCGAAGCGCTCCAGCACATCCGCAAACGTCTGCCCGATCACCGGGTCGCCGCCGATCCCGACGACGGTGCTCTGGCCGATGCCTGCGCGGGAGAGTTCGTCCACGACCTCGTAGGTAAGCGTGCCGCTGCGGGAGACGACACCCACGTTTCCCCGGGAGAAGAGGTGTGCGGGCATGATCCCGAGCTTGCACTCGCCGGGAGAGAGGATGCCGGGGCAGTTCGGGCCGATAACCTCACAGCCGCAGAGTGTTGCATACGCGATCGACTTCATGGTGTCATGGACCGGAATATGCTCGGTGATCGCTACGATGAGCTCGATCCCCGCATGTGCGGCCTCCATGATGGAGTCGCAGGCGGCAGCGGCAGGGACGAAGAGGACGCTCGCTGTCGCGTCGTGCTCCCTGAGAGCCTCCTGCACGCTGCCATATACCGGGACGCCGCCCGCCTCCTGCCCGCCCTTGCCCGGGGTGACGCCGGCAACGACGCCGCGCCCGCCGACCACGCGGGCGTACTCGTTCATCAGGGCGATGTGAAACACCCCCTGCTTCCCGGTCGCCCCCTGCACGATCACACCGAGATCGCGATCGCCGTAGATCATTGTGACACCTCCACGGCAGCCCGCACCGCGAGATCCATGCTCTCGAACATCGTATACCCGTGTCCGGCAAGCAGGCGCTTCCCTTCCTCTTCGTTCGTCCCGGCGAGCCGGACGAAGACCTGCTGGGGCACGCCGGCATCGACGATCCCCCGCGCCACATCGTCGCAGCGGGTGATACCGCCGAGCAGGTTCACGACGATCACCTTCACCGACGGCATGCTCGCAACCAGCCGCACCGCATGCATCACCCGTTCCTGATCGGCGCCGCCCCCGACGTCCAGGAAGTTCGCCGCCTTCCCGGAGTAGAACTCGATCAGGTCGAGCGTGGACATCGTCAGGCCCGCGCCGTTGCCGATTACGCCTATCGTGCCGTCGAGCTCGACGTACGAGAACCCGTACTTCTCCGCCTCCTGCTCCCGCTCCGTCAGGTCGCGGTTTACGGAGATCCCCTGGCGGGCAAGCGCGTTGTCATCGATGATCAGCTTCGCGTCTGCCGCATACAGGCCGGAAGGCGTGGTGACCAGCGGGTTGATCTCGGCGAGAAGAGCATCCTTTTCGAGAAACACCCGGTACAATCGGTTGATGATCTGCCCGATCCCGCGGGGCGCACCGCCCACGAGCTCCCGCAGGAGGAAGGGAGGCACCTCCCGGAGGAGCGGTGTTACGGTCGCTTTTCTCACCGCGTCCGGGCGTTCCCGTGCGGCCGTCTCGATATCGACACCGCCGGCATCGGCAAAGAGGATGATCGGCTGTTTGCTTGAGCGATCGACGCTGATGCTCAGGTAATACTCCCGCTCGATCGGCAGGCGCTCTTCGACCAGGATCTCCTCTACAGGGACGCCCTTGATGGTGCGGGCAAACAGCTCCCGTGCGGTCTCCTCCGCTGTGCCGGCATCGGCTATCAGGATCCCGCCGGACTTGCCCCGTCCGCCGACGTCGACCTGCGCCTTCAGCACCACCGCACCACCGATCTCCGGCAGAACGGAGGGGATTTCCCCGGGCCGCCTGATGCAGGCAGCCTTCGGCACGGGTATACCGTACCCGGAAAAGATCTTCTTCGCCTCGAATTCCAGCAGTTTCATACTATATCACACCTTCACCCAGCTCAAATCCCCGCTTCAGCGCCCTGACGTTCAGCGCCTCCGTCCCCTTCGGGACGCTGTCCAGGACCGCCTTCTCGATCGCCTCCCTGCTGACGAGCCCGGTGACCGCCACAAGAGCGCCGAGCATGACGATATTTGCCACAATATCCCGGCCGAGCGTCGTCTTCGCCTCTTCTGTCGCCGGGATCCCGTAGCACCGGCAGCCGGGGCTGGCATGCACCAGCCCGGAGTCGATCAGCATCACGGCATCCGGCGGGGCGTCCTGGCCGTACTTCAGAAACCCCTGCTGGGACATGATCACGAAGATATCGGGATCCGTCACTTCTGGAAAGAGGATCGGCTCGTCGTCGATGATCACCTGCCCCATCGATGCACCGCCGCGGGCTTCTGGCCCGTAGACCTGCGTCTGGACGGCATGCTTGCCGTCGTAGAGAGCGGCCGCCCTCCCGAGAACGACGACGCTCAAGATGATCCCCTGCCCCCCGAAACCGGAGAACCGCACCTCATGCCTCATGCCCGCACCCCCATGGCGGGGCGGTGCCTGCGCACCAGCTCCCCGACCACGAACATTCCCTCAGGGATGGGTTTTCCCTCCCTGATCAGCCGATCGCGCTTCTGGACGAGGAGCGCATGGGTCCTGAGGTGCTCGATCATATCGGAGACCTGCCGCAGCCTGTTCCGCCGGCCGTAGTTCGTGGGGCACTGCGTCATCACCTCGACGAGCGAGAATCCGGGCGTCTGCAGGCCGGTGGCGATCGCCGCCATGAGCTCCTTGACATGGTACGACGTCCAGCGCGCGACATGATTCGCGCCGGCGGCGACCGCGAGCTCCGCAAGGTCGAAGACAGGTTCTGCAGAACCATACGGCGTCGTCGTGGAGATGGCGCCTCTTGGCGTGGTGGGGCTTCCCTGTCCCCCCGTCATGCCGTAGATCTGGTTGTTCATGCAGATGGCGGTCATGTCCACGTTCCTGCGGCAGGCATGGATGAAGTGGTTTCCGCCGATTGCCGCGAGATCTCCGTCGCCCGTAAAGACGACGACGTTGAGTGCGGGGTTTGCGAGCTTTACGCCGGTGGCAAACGCCAGAGCCCGTCCGTGGGTGGTGTGGAGCGAGTCGGTCAGGATGTAGCCGGGTGCACGCGACGAGCACCCGATCCCTGATATGAAGACGGTATTCTCACGCGTCCATCCCATCTCCTCGACGGCGGCGAGCGTGCAGTTGATCACGCTCCCGTTCCCGCACCCGGCGCAGTAGATGTTTGGCAGGCGATCGATCCGCTGCCAGTCGGCCGCGCTCATCGGTGCACCTCCAGGGCACGTTTCAGTTCTGCAGGGGTATGGAGCTCGCCGCCCAGTTTCGGAAGCGATACGACCGGCACGTCGACGTGCCGCTCGACCTCTCTCGAGATCTGCCCCATGTTCAGCTCCGGCATGAGAAAGACCTTTGCGTCCGGAAACGCGGCAAGCGCGAACTCAGGAAACGGCCAGACGAGCCTGAGCCTGAGGTGGCCGATCGCCGGATCGGAGAGATCGTGCATCACCTGCCAGACCGTCCGCGCCGGAGGGCCGTAGGTGACAAAGACCACCTCGGCGTCCGGGTTCGTCACCTCATAGTCCGCGATCTCGCGGCGGGCAGACTCGATCTTTTGGTACAGCCGCCTGACGAGCTTCTCATGCGCCGCATGGTCGGTCGCGTCCGGGTATCCTCGCTCGTCATGCGTCAGACCCGTCACGTGCGCGGCATGGCCGCGTCCGAACTCGGGAAAACCGGGCACTCCGTCCTCCCCGGGCTCAAACGGCAGCCTGCCGGGGGAAAGCGGCCGTCTGGGGGTGGTCTCCACCGTATCGGCAAGCATCACCCGTTCGCGCATATGCCCCACGATCTCGTCCGACATCACAAACGCCGGCACCCGATAGCGATCCGCGAGATTGAACGCCTCCGCCGTGAGATCGAACATCTCCTGCACGCTTGCCGGGCAGACGGCGATGATCCCGTAGTCGCCGTGCGACCCGAACCGGCACTGCAGCATATCCCCCTGCGCCGCCCGGGTGGGCTGCCCGGTGCTGGGGCCGCCCCGCTGGATGTTGACGATGACGCAGGGCGTCTCCGTCATCACGGCATAGCCGATATTCTCCATCATCAGGGAGAACCCGGGCCCGCTCGTCGCGGTCATCGCCCTTGCTCCCGTCCATGAGGCGCCGATGGCGGCGGCGATGCTTGCAATCTCGTCCTCCATCTGGATGAAGACCCCGCCCCGTTTCGGCAGTTTCAGGGCCATATGCTCGGCCACCTCGGTCGAGGGGGTGATGGGGTATCCCCCGAAGAAGGTGCATCCTGCAGCGAGCGCGCCTTCCGCGCACGCCGTATTGCCCTGCATAAACTCCATCCTGCTCAAAACTCAACCTCCACCCTGTGGGGCTCATACGGCCTCTCCTCTTCCCAGGCAATGGCCTGATCCGGGCAGATCATCTGGCACATGCCGCAGAGCAGCCGGCCGTACAGGTGCTGAAGGCGGCAGTTCGTGCAGCGTTCCGGGCGATCGAGCTCCGGAACGATGACTCCCCGCTGATTCTGTTCCCGCCCTTCCCGGAATATGCCGTACGGACAGACCAGCACGCAGAGGTTGCACCCCTTGCACCGGCTCTCATCGATCACTAGTCTCATGGAATATATCCTGGTGTATTCTTGAATTGCTCTCTAAATTGTGCTTTCGCTTTCTGCCGGATGTCCTCAAATATATCTCCGCCGTGGGCGTCGATCCCGACGATGAGCGGGAGGCGATCCGCCTCAATGACCCAGACCGCCTCGGCCATGCCGAGATCCTCAAAGAATACGCCGCGCACCTGCATGCGCGATGCAGCCAGCGCCGCACATCCCCCGGTCAGCGCAAGGTACACCCCCCGCCCTCTGAGCTGCTCCACGACCTCTGCTCCCATGCCCCCTTTCCCGATGAGGGCACGTACACCCCGATCCAGCAGAAACCCGGTGAGTGCATCCATCCGAGCGGAGGTGGTGGGGCCGGCGACGACGATCCTGCCATCTTTAACGACGGGGCCGCAGTGGTAGACCGCGGCACCGGCGGGATCGAAGGGGATGCCCTCCTCCATCATCCGCAGGTGCGCTTCGTCACGGGCGGTATAGATGATGCCGGAGAGGGTCACCCGGTCGCCCGCACGGAGTTTTAGCACCTCGTCCCCGAGAGGGGTCGTCAGGTTCACCGCTCCACCTCGACGGGGACGGTCGCCCTCCGGCATGCCCAGCACTGGACGTTCACGGCGACGGGAAGGGATGCCGTATGGCAGCCGGCCTTCCGCACCCTGACGGCAAGCGCCGTCGTATCGCCGCCGAGCCCCATGGGCCCGATGCCGAGACTGTTGACGGCGCTGCAGAGGTCCTCTTCATAGGCGTCCATCCGGTCGATCGGCAGCAGCAATGCCTCTTTTGCGAGTGCCGCCGCCTGATCGAACGTGCCGCCGATCCCGACCCCGAGCACGACCGGGGGACAGGGCTTCCCGCCGGCAAGGAGCATCGTCTCCACGACGAACCGCTTGATATCCTCCGGGCGGGAGGGGAGAAGCATACCGATCCGGGAGACGTTCTCGGAGCCCGCCCCCTTCGGAAGCGCCGTCACCGTCAACCGGTCGCCGGGTGTGATGTGGACGGCGGGCATGCCCTCTCCGGTGTTGTCGCCGGTATTGGTGCGTGCTATTGGATCGACCACATTCGGGCGGAGCGGGACGATCGCTGTCGCCCGGCGCACGCCTTCGCGGACCGCGCCGTAGAGTTCAGGGGCGATGGGGAGGTCGGGCGGGACGGTGAGATAGATCACCGGCACGCCGGTATCCTGGCAGATGGGCACCTGCAGCTTCCTTGCAAGGGCGACGTTCTCCAGAATGTTTTTAAGCTCGCTCCTGGCGGCAGGCTGCCGTTCTTCTGCATGCGCACGCTCGAGCGCAGCAAGGACATCTGGGGGAAGAACTATCTCCGCCTGTTTCAGCGCCCGGCACGTCGCGCTGGCAACAGCATCCAGCAGCAGCGGATCTGCAGGATTCTTCATCATTTATAGTGGAGGGAAGCGAATATAAAAACCTATATTCCGGGGTGCTGGCGTTTCTTTGACGGTATCCCGGCACCGGATGCGCATTTGCGTCAGTCGCCCATGGGACAGAGCCGTGCCAAACGGTCGACAGAAAAGGGGGAGGAGGGGCTTACTGTGCGGGCGCTCTCTCTTCGATGACGATGCGGGTGGGCGCGGGGAGTTTGTACGTGCCGGTCTTTATGGCGTTCTTCGCCTTCTCAAGGTACTGCGGCGTGGTATAGACGGAGAAGATCTTCTGGTCGGCGCTCACACGCGCTGCAGTCCCGACGGCTTTTCCGAATGCCATGCGCATCCCTTCGGATACGCGGTCCGCTCCGGCCCCGGTCGCCTGTTTGTTCTCGCGGAGCACATGGTGCGGAAAGATCCGCAGCTTCAGATGGAAGTTCATCCTTCCGACATCCTTTACGAGCTTCCTGTTGATCCCGACCCTGGCCGCTTCGAGCGCGGTGTGGCGGATCTGGCAGGCTTCAAGCACCTCGATGGATAACTCGATAGGGAACTCCTGGCGGAGGTTGCCCATGTCGAACTGGACGATCTTGCTGCCCGGCACCCCGCCCATATACTCTCTCCGTGTGTATGCCTTCTTCGAGATATTCCTGTACATTTTTGCTGGTTTTCGTACCATCGATATGAACTCCTGCCTCTAATGACTGCTTTATAAATTGGGAACAGCCGATATTAAACCTTACCGGGCTCTTCGCCATCCTCGATCAGCCTGAGCACATGCCGGCGGATGGTGGCGAACTCGGTGCTGGTCCGATCGCGGGGGCGTGGCCAGGGCACATCGACCGCTTCGTGCACCGTCCCGGGACGCGGC
Organism: Methanomicrobiaceae archaeon; assembly: GCA_020854755.1. GTDB lineage: Archaea > Halobacteriota > Methanomicrobia > Methanomicrobiales > Methanoculleaceae > JAHKLN01. Next base: position 11,729 of record JAHKLN010000122.1, read on the forward strand.
GTGAGCACAAGGATTCGATCGCTTAAGTAGACGGCCTCGTCGACGCTGTGGGTGACGAAGACGATCGTCTTTCTCGTCTTCTCCCAGAGCGCCAGCAGCTCCTTCTGCATCCGGTTGCGCGTCTGGGCGTCCAGCGCCCCGAACGGCTCGTCCATCAGCAGCACGTCCGGATCATTTGCGAGCGCTCTTGCGATCGCCACGCGCTGCCGCATGCCCCCCGAGAGCTCATACGGATAGCTGTCGCGGAACTGCTCGAGCCCGACGAGCCGGATATACTCGTCGGCTATTGAAAGCCGCCGGTCCTTCGGGACGCCCCGCATCTCAAGCCCGAATGCAACGTTCCCGACGACCGTCTTCCACGGGAAGAGTGAGTATTCCTGAAAGACCATTCCCCGCGACGGGTCGGGCCCGGTGATCTCCTTCCCGTCGATCCTCACCTCGCCCGACGTCGCCCGCTCGAGGCCGGCGATGATCCGGAGCAGCGTCGTCTTCCCGCACCCGGATGGGCCGACCAGGCAGATGAACTCCTTGTCCCTGATATCGAAGTTCACGTTCTCAAGGGCGACAATGCCCGCCCCCTCCTCCCTGGCAAAGACCTTTGTTAAGCCTTTTACCGATACGCCGCCCACCTAGACCACCTCTCCCGACTGCCACTTGAGCAGCATATTCCCGACATAGTGGCGGAACAGCCGATCGAGCAGCAGCCCGATGAACCCGAGTACCAGCATGTAGACGACGACGTTTGGCATCTGGTGCAGGTAGTAGTACCACCAGATCTTCTGCCCGAGCCCGAACCTGCTCACCCCGAACATCTCGGCGGCGACCAGGCACATCCAGCCGACGCCCATCGCTATCCTGATCCCGGAGACGATGGAGGGCGTGGCGGCGGGAAGCGCGACGTAGCGGATCAGGTCGCGTGAGCGGGTGCACCCGAGGACCTTTCCCGCTTCCACAAAGACCTTCGGCACGTTCCGGAACCCCGCGAAGGTGGAGATGAGGATCGGAAAGACCGCCCCCACAAAGATCACAAACCCCGCAGACTGGGGGGTCAGCCCGAACCAGACGATGGCGAACGGTATCCAGGCAAGGGGCGGGATCGGCCGGATGACCTCGATGATTGGATCTGCAACGGTGTTCGCATCGGGAAACCACCCCATCGCCATGCCGATAGGAACGCCGACGAGGAACGCAGCCCCGATCCCGATCGCAAAATGTATGAGGCTCGTTGTTAAGTCCTGGATGAGGATCCCGGATCCGAGCAGGCCGAAAAATGCAGAGGCGACATCGGTGAAACTCGGGAGGATGAACGGATTCCTGACGACGAAATCGGCTACGATCTGCCAGATTACCGCCGCTGCAACGAGCGATGCGCCTCCGAGGAATCTGCCCCGCATGGTGTGGCTCAACCATCTCATGTCGATCTTTTCCCATAATCTGCAATGTTCTCTGGAATACAGCCGTGTGCGAGGTGCTCAGAAGTATTCCGCGGCTCTGCCTAAAAGACTGTCCATTCGGGAGAAGAGATTAATCCGGGGTTATGCCCGGACCTTCTCATAGAAACTCAGATCGAAGATGTCGTCTTGTGTAAGCGGCTGATCGATGTATCCGAGTTCGTGCTGGATACGGACATAATCCTCCACCGGCTCGATGATGAGGTTCGGATCCGAAACCCAGGCGCCGTCCCATTCATTCAGCGAGCGCCTGACCTGATCGATGTCCATGCCGGTTGCACCCACGAAGATCTCCGCAGCCTCGTCCGGGTTGGCGATCGCGTACTCGGTCGCCCTGATGTGGGTGCGCACGATCTGCTCGACGACCTCTGGCTGCTCCCGGATGAGTCTTCCGCTCGCTACCACGACGCAGCAGACGTGGTTCGGGTACATCTCGCCGGACTGCACCACCGACCTGCCGTGACCCTGCGCCGCGATGATCGACGGGTGGGGATGCGGCAGGAAGGCGCCGTCGATCTGCCCGGCGGCCATTGCCGTCGTCGCGTCGCCCGGCCCCATCGCCTTGATCTCGAGATCGCGGTCAGGGTCGATATCGTTCTCCTTCAGCCAGTTCCGGAGGATCGTGTCCTGGATGCTCCCGGGCGGATACGTCCCGATGGTCAGCCCTTTGAGATCCGCAGGGCTGCTGTACGGGATGTCGGATCTGATGACGAGATCGGACCCTTGCGTCTGCGCCGCAGCGACGATCTTTGCATCAAGCCCGCTGCTGATCGCGGCGATCACCGGGGCTGCCCCGCTGTAGGCGACGTCGATCTCGCCTGCAAGCATCGCCTGCATCTCCGGCGGACCGGTCTCGAAGCGTTTGTCGCTCACATCCGTGATGCCGTGGGGTGCGAGATCCTCGCTCCACCACCCTTTCTCCATCGCGAGATAGTGGGCCGCATGATCGATGCTCGGCTGGAAGCCGATGCGGAGGTGGGCGGCTTCACCGCCCTCCACGCACCCGGCTGTCAGCGCAAGCCCGAGTATGAGCGCGGCCGCCAGGAAAGCTGTTGCAATCTTCTTCATCTGCATGCCTCTGGTAAAAAAATCCTTTATGCACCATACTTCACCCTGTCACTATAAAAGAATTCCGAGAATCGGTATACTTTTTACATTCCTGTATACTTTTTTTCTAAAATATTATACTATAAGGTAAAAAATCGTACTTTACCGTCAACTTCCCTGCCCGGGTTCACCCCGGATCGATCCCCCCCCGCGGTCCGGTCCCGTCGTGCCTGCCGTCCGGGCAAAGCGGGAGGGGGCGGTTGCGATCATCTGCGCAGATCCGAGACCTCGCCGCACCAAGGCGTGGATTTAATCATTCCAGAAAGCAATCGAGTAATGAAGGATTGTTGATAGCATGCAGAAGGATCAGATCCGGCAGGGCCGCCTTGCGGACGAGCGATCTCCTGAAGTGATCCGTTTCCTCTCTTCGATGGAGGCCGATCACTGGATCGCCGGGGCGGACATCCTGGTCGACATGGCGCACCTGCTGATGCTGTACCGGCAGAGGATCATCGAAGACGGGGCCGCACGGGCGCTGATGGCCGTGCTGCTCGATCTCCACGAGCACGGCCTGCCGGAGTGCGCATACGATAATCGCTTTGAGGATGTCCACGCAGGGAAGGAGGCATACCTGATCGACAGGGTCGGCGAAGAGATCGGCGGGCGGCTCCACATCGGGCGGTCGCGCAACGACGAGGTCGCCACCTGCATCAGGATCAGGCTCAGGGACGAACTGCTCGGGCGCATGCGGGCGCTTCTTTCGATCCGCAAGGCCCTGCTTGACACCGCCGCCTGGCATACGGATACCGTCATGCCGGGGTTCACCCATCTCCAGCATGCCCAGCCGACGACGCTGGCGCACCACCTGCTCGCGTACGAGCAGGCGTTCTCGCGCGATGCCGACCGCCTCCGCGACGCCTTCGCCCGCGTCGACCGCTGCCCGCTCGGTTCTGCGGCATTCGCGTCGACGGGATTCCCGATCGATCGCGAGGACACGGCGACGCTTCTCGGGTTCTCCGGCGTCCTTGCCAACACGATGGACGCGGTCGCCGCGCGGGACTTCGCGCTCGAGGCTATCGCCACCGCCGCCGTCTGCATGACGACGGCGAGCAGGCTCTGCGAGGATCTGATCATCTGGAGCACCACCTTTGCCGGGTTCGTGCACCTGGACGATGCCTACTGCTCCTCAAGCTCCATCATGCCGCAGAAGAAGAATCCCGACACGGCAGAGATCATGCGGGCGAAGGCAGGTACGGTCGCCGGGAATCTTACCGCTTCCCTCATGATCGCAAAGGGCCTGCCCATGAGCTACAACCGCGATCTGCAGGAACTCACCCCGCACCTCTGGCAGAGCGAAGAGGCGACCCGGCAGAGCCTGGAGCTGCTCGCCGGCATGGTCGGATCAGCGGCCTTTGACAGCCAGCGGATGCAGACAGAGGCGGGAAGAGGGTTCTCGACCGCCACGGATCTGGCGGACGTGCTGGTCAGGGAGTACGGGCTTGCCTTCCGCACGGCGCACCGGATCGTCGGGCGGGCGGTCAGGAGCGGGTCTCTCGATCTCCAGACGCTCGATGCCGCCGCCCGTGATATGGCGGGACTGTCGCTCGCGGAGCGTGGGCTGACCGAACGGCGGATCCGTGAGGTGATGGACGTCCGCCACAGCGTCTCGGTCAGGAACGCGCCCGGCGGCCCCGCTCCGGAGGCCGCACGAGCGCTCCTTTCAGAGCGGGAGGGGGCGCTGGCAGACGATGCGGCCTGGGCGGATGCAAAGGCCGCCGCCCTTGCCGCCGCAAAAGCGCACCTCATATACGAAGCACGGAGGCTGGTACAATAACCGAACAGAAGGATCAATTCCAATCAGGGGACCGCGTACGCTGCACGATTGGCGGCACGGCGTTTGCAGGCACCTACATTACCGACCGGGACGGGATGGCCGTCATCAAGCTTGACACCGGGTATAACATCGGGGTCTCGCGATCGGCGGTGGAATGGTGCGAGCGGCCTTCCCCGCCGGCTGCGGCGCTGCCGGTCGTCAGGCAGGATGCCGATCTTCCCGAACTCGCCATCCTCTCGACCGGGGGGACGATTGCAAGCCGGGTGGACTACCGGACCGGGGCGGTGACGAGCCAGTTCAGCGCATCCGATATTCTCAGGGCGATCCCCGGGCTTGCAGGGATCGCCCGCTACCGGACCCGCCAGATCGCAGGCATCCTCTCCGAGAACATGACCCCGGCCCTCTGGCAGGACCTTGCCCGGAGCATCTATGAGGAGATCAGGAAGGGGGTCTCCGGCATCATCGTCACGCACGGCACCGACACGATGGCCTACTCCGCAGCGGCCGTGAGCTTCATGGTGCGCACCCCGGTGCCGATCGTCTTTGTCGGTGCGCAGCGGTCCGCGGATCGCCCGAGCAGCGACAACGCGATGAACGCTCTCTGCAGCGCGAGCGCGGCGGCGGGCGATCTCGGCGAGGTGGCGGTCGTGATGCATGCGACGATGAGCGACGACCGGTGTGCGATCCACCGGGCGACCAGGGTGAGGAAGATGCACACCTCGCGCCGGGACGCGTTCCGGAGCATCGGCATGGATCCGATAGGCTCTGTCGAGTATCCGTCGCTGAACGTCTCGCTTGCGGACGAGGCGGTGCGGCGCGGTGCCGAGGAGGCCGCGCTCCTGGACCGGATCAACGATCGGTGCGGGCTGCTCTCCTTCGCTCCCGGCATGCCTCCGTCAGTGCTTGACGCGTTCTCCGGCTATTCCGGGCTCGTGCTTGCCGGCACCGGGCTCGGCCACGTGCGGGCGGAGTGGATACCCGCGCTTTCCGACCTGATCGAGGACGGGACGACGGTCGTGATGACCTCGCAGTGCCTGTACGGCCGCGTCTGCGACCGGGTCTACGATACGGGACGAGATCTTCTCGATATCGGCGTCATCGAGGGCGAGGATATGCTGCCCGAGGTGGCGCTCGTGAAGCTGATGTGGGTGCTCGGCCACGAGGACGACCCGGAGCGGATCCGGTACCTGATCCAGACCGATATCCGCGGCGAGATACGGAGGAGGTCGACTTGATGGACTATGAGGCGCTCGGCCTGAAGGCGGGCATCGAGATTCACCAGCAGCTCGACACGGAAGAGAAGCTCTTCTGCCGCTGCCCCACCCTGCTGCGGGAGACGGACGAGCATACCGGCAGCTTCTTCCGCTACCTCAGGGCGACGGAGAGCGAACTCGGCGAGATCGACCGGGCCGCGCAGGAGGAGATGAAACTCGCACGCCTCTTCTGCTACCTGACCTACGACACGACCTGCCTGGTGGAGTACGACGAGGAGCCCCCGGCGCCGCTGAACCGGGAGGCGCTCGCCGTCTGCCTGACGATCGCGAAGATGTTTGGGATGACGCCGATCGAACAGGTGCACACGATGCGCAAGCTCGTCATCGACGGCTCGAACACGAGCGGCTTCCAGCGGACGGCCTGCGTTGCGGTGAACGGCATCCTCCCCGACAACTGCAGGATCGAGACGATCTGCCTGGAGGAGGAGGCCGCACAGCGTGTCGAAGGCGATACGTTCTCCCTCGACCGGCTCGGCATTCCTCTCGTCGAGATCACGACCGCCCCGTGCATGCACACCCCTGAGGACGTCCAGGCGGTCGCAGAGTATATCGGCATGGTGCTGCGGTCGACGGGCAGGGTGAAGCGCGGGCTCGGGACGATCCGGCAGGACATCAACGTCTCGATCAGGGACGGCGCACGGGTCGAGATCAAGGGGGTGCAGGACCTCGATCTCGTCGCCGAGGTGGTCAGGCGGGAGGTGCGGCGGCAGACGGAGCTCCTCTCCATCCGCGAAGAACTCCGCCGCCGCAATGCTGCGGTGGACGGCGAGGCCGCCGACGTCACCGATCTCTTCGCCAAAACAAAGTCGACGATCCTGAAGAAAGCCCCGCAGATCCTGGCGGTTCGCCTCAGGGGTTTTGCCGGCCTGGTCGGGCTCGAGATCCAGCCCGAAAGAAGGCTCGGGAGCGAGATGGCGGATTATGCAAAGAAATGCGGGGTGGGCGGCATCTTCCATACCGACGAGCTGCCCGCCTACGGTGTGACGGAGGACGAGGTGCGCCGGCTCAGGGTGCGCACGGGAGCGGACGAGGGCGACTGCATCGTGCTCGTCGCCGCAACCCGCGAGCGGGCGGCCTGTGCGGCGGAGCAGGTCCGCCTGCGTGCCGGCATGGCGCTTGAGGGCGTGCCCGAAGAGACGAGAAAGATGCTCGAGGGCGGGAGCACGGCCTATATGCGCCCGCTTCCGGGAGCGGCCCGCATGTACCCGGAGACCGATGTCTTCCCGGTGACGATTGATGGCGCACTCTTCGAGAGCATCGAGACGCCCGATCTCCTCACCGACCGTGCGGAGCGGTTTGCCCGCGAGCTCGGACTCGATCCGGCGCTGGCACGGCAGGTGGCATTCTCGGAGCGGCTGCCGCTCTTTGAACGGGCTCTTCGCGAGGGCGTCCGGCCGACGCTTGCCGCACGGACGCTGCTCGGGACACTCCGCGAGCTCGCCCGCGACGGCGTGGACGTGAACCGGATTCCAGACGACGAGGTGGTGCTTCTCCTGCAGGCGGTCGAGGCGGGCAGGGCGGGAAAAGAGGCGATACCCGACGTGCTCGCCGAACTTGCAGCCTCCGGCAGCCGGGTCGATGCTGCCATCGAGAAGGTTGCCCCCTCGGTTACCCCGGAAGCAATCCAGGCGATCATCAGGCAGGCGCTTGCGGAACGCGAGGCGTTTGTGCGCGAGCGGGGCATGGCAGCGCTCGGCCCCCTGATGGGCGTCGTCATGAAAGAGGTTCGTGGCAGGGCGGACGGAAAGGTGATCAGTGATCTCCTCAAGCAGGAGCTGGCCCGTTTTCTTGCAGAGGGGTGAGGGATGACGAGAGCCCCCCGATCCCCCGCTTCCGGCAGCAGGAGAAGAGACGGAAGAATTCATGCCGGAATCGCCGGGACGGTGCATAGCTACTTTTATCAGGCGTCCTGCCCATATATGGGAAGGAGTTTTTTGCATGGGAAAGACAGGAAGTGTCCAGTGGACTCAGGTTAAGGGCGCGAAGGGCCAGATACGGCTCGTCCCGGCGAGCGAAGGCGAAATAAAGAA
>JAHKLN010000115.1 GCA_020854755.1 Methanomicrobiaceae archaeon
GGAGGGGGAGACCCCCTCCCCTCCCACCCCACCCCCGGTTAGGATAGCCGGTGGGAAGCCGTGTCCCGGAGCGCAGAGAATCAAGCGCCGGGAGCCTTCCATTTCAGAAACGGTTCGCATTTCATGTGAACCGCCCATGAAGCCCCCGGAAGGATCTACAGGCGCAACCGATGAACATTCCTGACGCTGCACAGATGCTCCGGGCCTGGTTTTCGCGGACTATTCCGATATAGTGGACCGAGGGGGGCATCCCAACGGGGGCGGGGACAGAAGCTGGGGATACCCCTTCCCGCAAGGCCGCCTTCCCCCGCGAGGATAGCCGGCGGAAAGCCGTTAGGATGCTCCCCCGGTCCGCTGGGACGGGACAGCTGCCAGGCGGCGGTGCGTTTTGCCGCAGAGGAGACGGATCATCTCCTGTTGCGCATCAGGATTGCAGACCCGGCAGCAGCCAGCGCCCCGATCGCTCCAAAGATCGAGAGCGGCACCGGCTCGGTCTCCACCGGCGTCGGCTCCGGGGTGGGGGTTATTTCAGGTGTCGGGGTCGCGTCCGGCGTTGGGGTAGCCTCCGGTGTCGGTGTCGGAGTTTCCTCCGGTGTCGGCGCCGGCGTGGGAGCCGGCGTTGCGGTCGGGACGAGCGTTATGGTCGGCCCTGTAGTGGGCGAGACAGTGAGTCCGGTCTCCCCGATTATGTTTGTGTCTGGGAAGTCTTCGATCTGCTCATCTACCGGCTCTGCAACCGCAGTGTAGGTGCCGGGTGCAAGATTCGTGAGCTGGATGTCCTGAGTTCGTGCGCGTGTATCATTAATCGGGATGGTAAGATCAACACCCGCCAGGGTTGTTACTACACCGCCGGCGGGTGTCGTGACCTCGACTCTATACCTCAGAGGGGCGAAATCTGCATTCTGTGGCGTATTGGGATAAAGCCCCACAAGGTTGTTCTCCAGCCTGAAGTAGACGGTGGCGCCCCGGGTGATCGTCAGACCATCGACGGAAGTGGTTCCGAGCATAACATCAAGCGATACTACGGGCTGTCTGATCAGTACATAGCCAAGTTCTTCCCGGTCGGCATCTTCGACGATGTAATGTCCGGTATTTGTCCCGACATACACTTCGAGTACGTCGAAGTCTTCGGGATTCGTGACAGGAATAATATTGTGTATAGTGCCGCGATCATACATCACCAGGCGATTAACTTCACCAAAGCCGGTCAGGTCAAGTCCGCTTTCTCCAATATAGATGATGTCACCGCTCTCAATCTCATGTGCCGCCGTCCTCGCCGAAGCGGGTGCTGCCGCGAGTGCCGCCGCAAGCAGCAGTCCGAGAGCAAGAATCGTAATCTTTCTCTTCATATAAATCACCTCATGCCGGAGCGAAGCAGTGCAGTGACGCCATCGCCGCACCCTGAATCAGGGCTGCCCACTGCCATTATCCGGCAGCATAGTCGGGGATGGAATCAACCCGGTACTATGTCCCTCTGATTATTTAAGGTGTCTGCGAATAGCGTATCTGAAGAACGAATGCCGGCACGGGCTTAAAAAGAGCCGGAGGTACAGCATCTATGAATCCCAGAGGATGACACATGCGCGGGTGAGACTGCCGATGCATTGGGTGCAGGTGTTTTAGATCCGGTTTATCCTTGCTGTCCGGCGCAGCGGACCGCGGGAGGGCATCCCCCGAGTGGATAGGCGATCAGAAGCCGTGTGCGCAAGCGTGGAGAATCGGATGCTGAATAACCTTCGATTGAATAAACAGGCGTAAGATTCACAAAAAAGAGGAGAATTACTCGATCACGATCGCGGGCTTGAACGGGAGCGCCCCCGACGCCTTTGCGTGGCGGCTCTCCTCGGCATCCAGGATCCTGACCGGGACCCCGAACTCCTTCTCCAGGAACTCCCGTGCGCCTTCGAAGACCTCGCGCTCGTCGATAGCAGACTGCCTGAGCTGGTCCACGAGCTGCGGCGGGAATTTGAGCACGAGCCGGGTGATCTGCTTCACCACATCAGCCGCCTCCCTGCCCCGCTGCCGCATCCCCTCGATCGCCATGACCTCCCGGGTGACCTTTGTCCTGTCGCTGCTTGCTGCAACGGTCGAAAAGATCGTCCGTTTCCACTCCGGCGCGATGAAGAGGGTGATCGAGGCCGGCTCCATCTGGATCAGCTTCATGATAGACTCGATATCCTCCACCGTCCGGGCGAGGATATCCTCGGCGAGCTCGATCTCCGGTTCGATCAGCTCCTCATCGGCAACCGGCCAGGGAGCGAAGGAGACGAGCCCTTCCTCCCCGATCTCTCTCCAGGCGGCCTCGCAGGTGAAGGGGATGATCGGAGCGAGCAGGCGGATCCATACCCTGCTCAGATCCCAAAGCACCGCACCTCCGGCCGATCCCTCCGTCAGACGGCGGCGGTACCACTTCAGGTCCGCCTCGATCCCGAAGAACGCCTCCTGCAGCGCCTGCCTGGTCTGGAAGCCTTCCAGCGCCGCGGTCGTGGCGGCGATACGCCGCTGGAGCCTGCTCTTCAGCCAGGTATCGATCGGCTGCCCCCCCTCGGCCGACATCGCCTCCTGCACCGTGTTCCAGAACCGCTCGATCTGCTTCCTGGTCGAGGAGACGAGCTCGTTGCGCCAGTCAAAGTCCTGCCACGGCTCTGCGCTCCCGACCAGGAACATCCTGACGGTATCGGCACCGAACTCGTCGAGGGCGTCTTCGAGGAGGAAGACGTTCCCCTTGCTCGACGACATTTTGGCGCCGTTTAAGAGCCCCATCCCGAAGACGACCATGCCTCCTGGCTGCAGCTCGCCGGGAAAGATCGCCCGGTGGTGGAAGAGCTGGAAGGTGAGGTGGTTGGAGATGAGATCTTTTGCGGAGAACCGGTAGTCGTAGGGGTACCAGTACGTAAACTCCTGCCGGAGTTCATCCAGCGTCTCACGGTCCAGGGTCTCCGGCTCTCCACGCCCGAGGAAGATGTAATCAAACACCTCCGGCGTGAGGTTCTCTGCCGGTATCTCGCGGAGGCGGTGGGCGATCGTGTAGTAGGCCATGTAGATCGTCGAGTCGGAGAGCGGTTCGATGATCCACGCCGGATCCCACGGCAGCTTCGTCCCGAGCCCGACCCGGCGCGTGCATGCCCAGTCCTTGAGCCAGTCGATGGTCCGGTCGAACTCGGCCCGCACCTCGGTCGGGACAAGCGACATCGCCGCCACCTGCCGGTGCACCTCCTCCTTCCAGAGCGGATCGCTGTACTGGAGGAACCACTGGTCATGGAGGATCTTCAGGTAGACCCTGCTGCCGCAGCGGCAGATCACCGGGCGGGTGTCGAACTCGTACATGACGACCGAGCCGTACTGCTCCGTCATCAGCGCGGCGACCTCGTCCCGCGCCTCCCTGACCGTCTTCCCCCCGTACCGCTCGTGGAGGCGGCCGCGTGAGAATTCTGCGCTGTAGACCTCCTGCGTGAGCGCATCCATGCCGGGATCGTTCTGGTCTAAAATCCCGGCGCGCTCGACGGCGTCCACCGCCGGGAACTCGCCGTAGCCCTCGACCGCTATCAGGGAGATCGGCCGCAGTCCGGTATACCGTCCCTGCCTCTGGAGATCGCGCAGTGCGATATAGTCGAAGGGCGCGTGGGCCGGCACGCTCATCACGATCCCGGTGCCCATATCGGGATCGACGAATGCCGCCGGGAGGATGGGCACCTCGCCGGAGAGGGGGTGCGTGACCGTTTTATCGACGAGATCGCTCCCCGGGATCTGCTCAAGGACAAAGACCTCGTGGTCCTGCAGGGCAAGCTTCTCCGCTGCCTCGGGGCTCACGATCCACTCCTGCCCGTCGATCCGTATCCTGACATAGGTGACGCCGGGATCGACCCAGAGGTTCGTCACGCCGTAGGTCGTCTCGGGCCGGAGCGTCGCGGTCGGGATCAGCGCGTCCCGGAAGCGGAACATCACCAGCGTGAACCTGATGATCTCGGCCCTGTCACCCTCGAGCAGGTCATGGTCGCCGACCGGGTTCTCGCACTGCGGGCAGTACTTCACGGGATGGGCGCCCCTGACCACATATCCGCGCTCATGCAGGTGGCTGTACTGCCACTCGATGAACCTGCTGTACTGGGGATCGATCGTGGTGAACCGCCGCCGCCAGTCGATCGAGAGCCCGCAGCGGCCCATGATCCGCATGTACTCCTGGCTGAAGAACCCGACGATCTCCATGGGATCGACGAACCGGTCGAGCACGTCCTGCGGCACCCGGTAGAGATCGCGGTACAGCCCGATCGCCTCCTCATCGCCGTGCGCGATCCGTCTTGATATCCCGATCACCGGCGTGCCCGTCACATGGAATGCCATGGGGAAGAGCACCTGCCTTCCTTTCATCCTCTGGAAGCGTGCGAGCACGTCGGGTATGATATAGGTCCTCCCGTGCCCGACGTGCATGCCGCCGCTCGGGTAGGGATAGGCGACGTTCAGGTAGAACTTCTCCCCCGATACCGGATCGGCCTCAAATGCATGCTCCCAGCGTTCAACCCCCTCCCTCTCAATGCGATGTATGTCAAATCCGCTCAACGCAACTCCTCCGATGACTCCTTCCGTTCCGCGTCAGACCGGCCTGAGCCGGATCGTCTCACCCTCGTTGTACCGTTTAATCATCTCCTGGGCGATCGTGCTGTTCTTTGCGAGGTGAATCTCCCCATCTTCGTTCACCGTTGCGGTAAAGAGATACTCCTTCCCGGCAAAGACATCCACGATCTTCCCCCGGTTCTCCTGGGACAGGATCGTCAGCTGCTTCTTGTCGATCCGTATCCTGATCCCGCTCCCGACCAGCATCTCCTCTTCGGCCGGTTTTTTGGTCTCAAGTTCGCTCCGCGGCCTGATATCTATCCCGATCCCCAGTTTGTTCACGATAGCGGCCACGTTCTTCCCGCCTTTGCCGATCGCGGCAGGGACGTCCCGATCATCGATGTAGACCACGGCCTTGTTGTCGCTCACGATCCTGACCTCGACCTGTCCGTCGGTATACCGCCCGATCTCCCGCTGGATCTCCTTCTCGGCAAGCTTCCAGGCGACGTTCTCCTCGGGGGCCGGCGCGGGTGCGGGCTCTTCGGGCTCTGGCTTCTGGATCGGCATCACCAGGGTCTCTCCGTCGTACCGGAAGATCTCGATCTCGACCTCCTGCGTGCTGTGGTTGCGCACGGAAATAACCGGCCGCAGGTGCATCTCGCTCGACATCCCGGCAGGCACTTTCATCGTCAGATCGACGTCGAAGACCTTCGTGATCTCACCTTTTGAGACGAAGATGACGGTGCTGATGACCTGCGGCAGGACGCCGTAGTCGATCCGGTTGCAGAACCGCTGCAGCGCATCGTGGACGCCCATCGCGTGGACGACGCCGATCATCCCCATCCCGGCGAGCCGCATGTCCGCAAAGACGGTGAAGTCCTCGGTCTTCCGGAGCTCGTCAAAGACCACGTAATCGGGACGGACCAAAAGCAGCGCCTCCGCCGTATTCGCCATGCTTCCGTCGAGCGCCGTATACTGCGTGATATGGTCCGGGACCTGCAGATCACGGGGTGCCTCCATCGTTTTTACGATAAAGTCGTGATCCGCAAGGAACGTCGCGATGCTCTGCGCAAGGGTGGTCTTCCCTGATCCCGGCGGCCCGGCGATGAGCAGCCCCCGCCCGCTGCCGAGGATCCGTTTCTTGATCTCGGGCGCCATCGTATAGTCCTCAAGCGAGAGATCGACGAGCGGCCGGACTGCCGAGATCTCCATGCCGTCGGCAAACGGCCGGCGTGTAATCGAGATCCGGAGCGAGCCGATCTGCACCACCGTAACGCCGCGCCTCTCGAGTTCGATGAAGCCGTCCGGGTCGCGCTTGGCACGCTCCAGGATCTCCTGGGCCATGGCCTTGAGCTCGTGCTCTGCAATCGGGTTCTCCCGGAGCGTGACCAGCCTGAGATCCCGGAGTTTCCCCTTCTTTGCAAGCGGCGGCACCCGCTCCTTCAGATAGACGGCAACGGTCTCCTCGTCAAAGAACTGGTCGATTGAGAGCGGCGAGAAATCCCCGACCTGCGGCCGCATATAGGTGACGTCGAGCCCCTTCGCCTTTGCGACCTCCGCCTGGACGAGATCACTCGTGATGAACTGCGCTCCGTGTTCGAGGGCGACGTTGCGTATCATTGCGTCGATCTCGCCGCCGCTGGAGAGCTTCACCTGATCGAGGCTCGGGCGTTCTCCTGAGAACTTCAACTCGATGGTATTCTCCGCCGTCATCCGGCAGAGCTCCTGCAGCTCGGTAAGGCCGGAAAAGCCGATCTCGCGGCCCTGGTTTGCCTGCGCCTCGAGTTCTGCGACGACTGCTTCGGGTATGATTATTGTTGCGCCGCTATATTCGCCGGACTTTATCATGGATGTTATGCGTCCGTCGATAACGACGCTCGTATCCGGTACAATTTTCATAAAAAATCACCATATAGTAACAGTCATGCACCTTTATTAGCATATACCTTCTCCGGATCGAAGACTTTTGCTTCAATCTCCTCTCCATCGATTGTTCTGTAGAAGCACGTCCTGTGTCCGGTATGGCAGGCCGCACCGTGCTGCTCTACCTGGTAGAGGATCGTGTCCTCATCGCAGTCCGCAAGGATGCGGACGATCCGCTGGACGTGCCCGCTCTCTTCGCCTTTCTTCCAGATCTTCTTCCTGCTTCTGCTGTAATAATGGGCATATCCGGTATTCTTTGAAAGTTCAAGCGCTTCTTCATCTGCATACGCGAGCATGAGAACCTCGCGAGTCCCGATATCCTGCACGATGACGGGAATCAGCCCGTCTGCAAAGTTGAGTTGCATATCTTATCATACTCCTGCCAGCGTTTCTGTTATCCAGTAGAGAATGTCTCCCATGAAGAGCGCCATCGCAAAGCCTGCGGTGATTGGAATGATGAACGGGATGCCGTAGGAGAGCCAGACCTTTCCCGCCCTGCGGTAGAGCGCCAGCTCGTATCGGTACTCGTCGGGGTGCATCCTGAGATCTTTTGTATAGATGCGCCTTCCTCCGCGCACCATACGGCGCAGCGAGTCGCGAAACCCGATAAATTTCCGAACGAGCACCCCGTCCTCTTCGGTGATATCCTCCATCACAAACCCGTATGTGTGCTGTATCGACTTCCCCTCAACAGGAAACCCGAGGAAGAGGTACGGGAGCGGGGCTCGATTCCCCTCAAGTATATTCCTGACGAAGATGCCCGCCGGTGCGGCGATATTTATGATGACCGCATTTGTGAGCACGGTGAACGGAAAGAACCCGAGCGGCGGGTAGCCGAGCAGGGGCTGGAACGGGAAGAAGGGCAGGCAGGCGGTGATGATGATGAGCGCGTATGCGTCCGCCCCGCCAAAGAGGTTCATAGCCTGGAAGAGGTAAAAAAACCCGCAGAATACAAGCACCAGAATGATATATCCTGCGGCGACCTTCCAGTCCGCAACGATGGCCCTCGCATAGATCCAGAGGGCCAGCGGCACGGCAACCGCGAGGGCCGGTCTCCATGTTCTGTGGGGGACGCGCCGCTCGCGGATATCCCGGTACGATGCATAGATCAGAGTTATGCCTATTGCGACTGCGATGACTGCGAGAGGCAGAATCATGGGACGGAGAAACTTAGTATGTGTATGCTCTTATGTCTGGCGATTTTTATGCAGGCAGGCCTGCCCGGCCTCCCTCCCGGACGGGAGTTTCCCGTGTCGAAACATGCTGCATCGACGGCCGCTGGTCCGTCGCCGGCCATGCCGCACCGATGCGGATCGATCCCCGTATGGGCGCGGGGTGCATGAGCCGCGAGGGATCGGGCGGGATGCCCCGCCTGTTATCGCCACCGGGGAGCTTGCGGCGGGGACGAGGCCTATCATCCTCCACTGCAACGGGATAGCCGGGAAATACCCGGTTCCGGGGTACCTGCGCCGAACTTATCGGTTTTCTTATAAAACCGCGCATGAGGCCGTTTTACGGCCGCAGGCGCAGCGGATGAACATTCTTGGCGCTGCACCGATGCGCAGTGTCCAGTCTTTTCTGACTATCCCGTTCCAGTGGACCGCAGGAAGCATCCCAGCGGGGGTGGGGACCGGGGAGGGGGTGTCCCCTCCCCGCACGCTGCCTCCCCCTATGAGGATAGCCGGTGGGAAGCCGTGTACGGAGGCGCAAAAGTATTGACCGCAACGATCCATCCATTGCAGAATCCGGCTTGATTTTCATAGGAAACGCCCATGAAGCCCCCGGGAGGGGCCACAGGCGCAACCGATGAAACTTCCTGATGCCGCACCGGTACTCCGGGTCCGGTTTTGCAGACTATCCCGGGACAGTGGACCGTGGGGAGGGGTCCCCTCCCCGGGCGGGAGCGATTGCCACTCGGTCCACCGGAGCGGGACTGCATGGGTACGGACCTGACCCGGGATACCTGCATCAGGTTGTGGTTTTTCATCAGCCGCACCGGTAGCAAAATGGCCTCATACCCGCTTTTCGATGAAGATCGAGCCGTTTTGGCAGTCGACGATTCTCGCCGCCGGGTTCGCGGGGATGCATGCCGCCCGGCGCATCGCTTTATTCGGTTGCGCCTGCGGCATGCAGAGCATCATGGTTGTTTCATCGGTGATGGGAATGCCTCCTCCTGCAGCAGATGACCGGGCTGTAAGAAGGAGACTCTGGTGAGACCAACAGATTTCTACTTCCTTTTTATAATTAACTCATCATTAATCCATCCTGACAAATAGAAAGTTTTAATAATAGGCTGTGTAATTCAGGTATATGGTGCAGCGAGAACTCGCATCCCGATGCGTTGAGGATGCAGAACGGAGAATTAAAGATTCTAATGGATATTAAAGCGCTTATTGAGGAGATCGCCAGCCAGTCGACGTTTCAGGGAACCTACACCTTTGAGGAGATGACGCGCTATGCCGCTGCCCATCCGGTCCATGGAGTTGGAGTATCCAGGAGCGACTCGGGAACATTTGCACTGATCTTTGCGGGCGGCGACGCTGAAGGTGCTATCTATGCAGACGACAAGGGGGTGCTCTTCGGGGACAAGGCGGTATATCAGCTCAGGGAGATGGAGGAGTTCCAGTTGTATCGTGTTGCGCCGGATATTGTCGACGCGCTCATTGCCCGGAGCAGGGTGTACGAGAAAGGCCACCTGAAGAAGAACAGCTCGATGGATATACCTGCCATCGGGGGCGGTGCGCAGCTGCGGCCCGGCGTGCTCTGCCTGACCGTCAAAGAGTGCGAGGTCCCCAGGGCCGGCATGAGCGTCTCAATCAGGAAGGGCAAGCACGTGCTGGCCACCGAAACGACGCTTGGCGACGGAAAGGTATACTTCAAGCTCTTGAGCGGGCAGTATACCTGCGTGATTATGGATCGAGGAAGAGAGATCACCAGATTCATGTTCGATTTCAATGCACGGCACGTGGAATCGACCGTGGACATAGGGAGCGCCTGATAGGATGAAGGATAACGACAGTACTGCACGCGAACTGAAAAACAGGATCCGGAGCCTGTTCTCGCAGGATAAAGGCAAAGCAGCGGAGATTGAAGGGGAAGGGCTGCCGGACGACGGAGATGGTCCCGTTGTTGCCGCCCCCGGCCCTGCAGAAGACCAGAACAATGAGGATGCTCCGGCGATGAGTGAAGCGAATGCTCCGGTCGAAAGCAGCCCGGAGAAGGTGCCACGCGGTCGTCAGGATCTCCAGTCGCTGATCCAGCAGATCGTGGGATCCCGTGATAAGACCGCTGCGGGCTATCCCGCGCCGCCGGAGCCGGCTGCCGAACCGGAGGAAAGTGAGCCCGACCTTGAGGAGAGCGAACCCACTCTGGAGGAGGCAGAACTGCCGGACCCGATGCTCGCCGAAGAGGAAGCGGAGGAGGAGGCAGAACCACCGATGCCCGATGCCCGCCCCCGGATCGTCGCAGACGTTATGATGGGCTGGTCCGAGGAGGACGAGGGCGGAAGCGGCGTGATCTCTGTAGAAGAGGCAGGAGCAATATCAGACCTGATCCTCGCAAAGGGCGCGACATTCAGCATTGAGGAGCTCCATATCAACAGGACAACCGGAATCTTCGATATCATCGATTCCGATAAACTCTCCTCGGAGATCGACGACCTGCTGGCCAAGACCGTCCCGTCCGAAGCGTTGCGGCAGGCGGCGATCGACGTGGCCGGGCCCGAGGACGGAAAGGATCTGGCAAAGCCCGGCCTGCTCAAGCGCATCCGGGTGCCGGCGATCGGCAAGCAGGAGATCGAGGCCTATAACCGGGCCATCCACGGCCCGCTCGTCGATCTCAGTTTCGATCCGCCGACCGGCGTAGAAGAGGTGGAACTCTATCCGGTCCACGAACCCTATGCGTACGTCAGGGTCACCTACGACAGCACGACCCACGAGTATACCTACAATGTGATCGAGCCCATCCTTACCGCGGCCGAGGACGAACTCTTCGGGGAGATAAAGGAGCGGCTCTTTGAGACCCTGGAGATAACGACCCGCGACGTCACCCGGGAATTCGCACGAGAGGCGCTCCGCGATGCTGCAAATGCCATCATTGCCGACTACGGGATCGATCTTCCGACCCTTTCGCGGGAGAAGATCCTCTACCACGTCGAGAAGGAATTCCTGGGAGACGGCCTCGTCGATCCGATCATGCATGACAAGTACATCGAGGATATCTCCTGCGACGGCGTCAACAGCACGATCTTCGTCTACCACACCACGTATGAGTCGATGAAGACGAATCTGGCGTACCGCGATGCGGCAACGCTCGATTCATTTGTCGCAAAACTTGCGCAGCGGGCCGGGAAATACATCTCCATCGCGGAACCGATGCTCGACGCAACGATGAGCGACGGTTCGCGTATCCAGATGACGCTCGGCACCGAGGTGACGGCGCACGGATCCACGTTCACCATCCGTAAGTTCAGGGAAGAGCCGATCACCCCGACCGACCTGATCGAATGGGGCACCTTCTCGCCGCTCGGGATCGCTTTCATCTGGCTTGCGGTGGAGGGCGGCAAGTCGTGCATCTTTGCCGGCGGGACCGCGTCCGGAAAGACGACGTCCTTAAACGCAATCTCCCTCTTCATTCCGCCCCTTGCAAAGATCGTGACGCTCGAGGATACCCGGGAGCTCAAACTCCCGCACCCGAACTGGATCCCGAGCATAACAAGGGACTCGTTCAACACCGAGGGGCGGGGCGGGATTGATATGTACGAGCTGCTCAGGGCAGCACTCCGGCAGCGCCCCGAGTACATCCTGGTCGGCGAGGTCCGCGGCAGAGAGGCGCTGACCCTCTTCCAGGCGATGAGCACGGGCCACGTCACCTATGCGACGATGCACGCGGATTCAGTGGCAAGCGCCGTTCACCGACTGGAAAACCCGCCGATCAGCGTCCCGCGGAATATGCTCTCTGCCTTAAACCTCATCTCCATCCAGGTGCAGGCCCGTGTCGGAGGCCAGCGCATCAGGAGGAACAAGCAGTTGATCGAGATACTCGATATCGATCCCCGGACAAACGAGCTGATCACAAACGAGGTCTTCCGGTGGCATCCTGCGACCGACGAGATCCGCTATTCGGGCAAGTCGTTCATCCTCGAGCAGATCATGGAGGAACGGGGATGGAGCGAGGAGCGGATGCGGGAGGAGCTGAAACGCCGTCAGGAGGTGCTCGAATGGATGCGCCTGAAGAAGATCCGCTACTTCCAGGACGTCAGCAAGATTCTGGTCTCATACTTCCGCGACCCCGAGGTCGTAATTGCACGGGTGAGGGCTGATCTGTATGAATAGTTTCGAGCGTACCTGCTTCAACCTGCTCGGTCACCGGATGAAGTCCAAACGGGCGGATTACGTCAAGCTCCGGAACGATCTGATGCAGGCGAGGATAACGACGCCGTTTGAGGCATACCTTGCGACCGCCTACGTCACCTCGGTTGCCGTCGGCCTGATCTTTGCGGTGATCATCGGGTTTCTGACCTACTTCCTCCGCCTGCCGGAGATGATCGTCTACCGCGGAGCGCTTCCCGCGGTCTTTGTTGCCCTCTCGGATTACCGCCTCCTCATCGGGACGATCGTGATCACCATCTTTTCGCTCGCGATCTTCGGGGGGATCACCTACATGATCTTCATGGTCTACCCCGGCATCTCGGCAGGTGATCGCCGGCGGA
>JAHKLN010000119.1 GCA_020854755.1 Methanomicrobiaceae archaeon
AAGTATTTTCCGCGGAATAGGCCGGCTATCGGTTAAAATCCTTCACTTCGGGCGCCAGCGTCTCCAGATCGACGATGATCGCCCGCGCCGGTGTCGGGTTTACATTCATCTGCTTCTGAAACGCGGTCTGGGACTGCCAGGTGCCGGTATTGATCCCGAGCACGCCCCGGTATTTCGTAATGCCGCAGATATGGACGTGACCGGTGTGCAGGATCTCGGGAATCGGATCGATCACCAGGCGATCCTGCTTTGCGGCCGCAATCGGGGTGCGCAGCCCGTAGGAGGGCGCGAGATGCCTCCGCTTCAGCATCTGCTCCATGATCTCGCCCGGCCGATCGTAGGATGAGCCCGGGATGAGACCGATCATGTCGTCGATGGAGCGCCCGTGGTACATCAGGACACGCACCCCCTGCAGGTTTAAGAGGCACGGATTCTCGACCAGGGTGCAGTTGTTCGGGAACCGGGAGGTGAACTCCGCCGGGAGGGCCGGCTGAGGCTCGGCGCCCCTGACCACGTCGTGGTTGCCCGGCGCAGCGATGATCCGGAGGCGGGAGGGAAGGCTCGCGAGCATCTCACCGAAGACGTCGTACTGCTCGTAGATATTCCTGATCACAAGCTCGTGCTCCTGCCCGGGGTATATCCCGATCCCGTCGACCAGGTCGCCGGCGATCAGGAGGTAGGCGGCGTTTGCGTCCTGCAGCCAGTCGGCAAACCGGTGCCACTCGTCTTCGAGGAACGTATCGCTTCCGACGTGGACATCGGAGATGAAGACCGCCTTCCCCGGCCGGTCGCTCCTGAAGGGGGCATGCTTGATCGGGATGTCGGGCCGATAGAGCTGTTCAGCAAAGAAGAGATTGCCGTCGCCCGAGAGCTTGCCCTTCACCCCGATCACCTCGTCGGGGAGGATCGACTCGGCATCGGCAAACATCGCCTCCCTACTCTTGTTGAAGAGCACGTTGATCGTCGCCGTGGTGTCCTCGATCTCCACCAACCGGTGTCCTTTCGCCGTCGCCCTGACCTCCATCACGATCCCGATGATGGTGCATTCGGCGTCGCGGTAGCGGTGCGGCGATCGCGCCAGCGCCTCGATGGGCATCGCGGTGATCCGGTTCCTGATGATCGAGCTGAGCTGGTTGTAGCGGTCCCTGAAGTACTGGGCGGCATCCTCATGGCCGCTGACGCTCCCCGACGTTCCCGCACTCCCCCAGATCACCTCGAGCTCGGGGTCCGCAAGAAAGCGGGTGCCGTCCCGCTCTCTCCGGAGTCCTGGAATGTGGCTGACGGAGACCACAAGGGTGTCAGAAGGGATCTGCGACAGGATACTGTCGATCAGCGCGGGGTCGTCCTGCTCCCTGATGTAATTCACCACATCCGGGTGGACCTGGTGGTTCGTCTCAAGAAACCGCTGTACGATCTCCCGCTCAGCGAGCATGGTGCATATATCTCTCCATACGGGAATATGGTTCTTCCTCTCCTGCCGCAGAGCCCCGGGTATCCTGATGCAATCCGCATTTCCGACCGATTTGCTGGAAACTTATGTATAATAAGAGTTTGATACCCAGATACAGCAGTTATGGCCGGATCGAAACCTCGAATGGACGCAGGGACGGCGCTGCATGAGCTGAGGACAAGCTCGCACCCCGGTGTCGCTCTTCTGCGGGATGTCCTCTGGGTGGTGGGCGTCGTCGGAGGCATCGCCCTCGCCCTCTTTCTCATTGCCGGTACCTGGCCCGCAGTGGTCACCATTGAGTCCGAGAGCATGGTGCCCAATATGAACGTGGGCGATCTGGTGCTGGTTGTTCAGAAGGACCGCTACGGTGAGTTTCAGACATGGGTGGAGGGCAGCCAGTCGGGCTATGTCTCGTTTGGAGACTATGGCGACGTGATCGTGTACCGGCCGAACGGGGCGACCCACGTCCACCCCATCATCCATCGGGCGATCGTCCGGGTCGATGCCGACGAGGTCGATCCGTTCTTCGAGAACCCGCATGCAGGCTATATCACGAAGGGCGACAACAATCCGGTCATCGATCAGGGGACGTACTACGGGAGTGTCGGGGTGATCGAGCCCGTCAGGGAGGAGTGGATCGTCGGCAAGGCGCTGATCTCCGTTCCGCTCATCGGCTATCTCCCCTTAAACATCGTCCCGGTCGCCGTTTTTGTCATCATCGTCATTATCGTTCATGAACTCTTCATCTCCCGCCGGCAGGACGAGGAGAAGCCGGAAGAAGGGCAACGATCCCGGCAGAGAAAGAAATAGCGGGTGCAGTGCATATGCGACAGGTGCTCAGTGACGTACTGGGAGGCCACCGCCTGACCGAAGCCGAGGCGGTGGCGCTCCTTTCGGCCCGGAATCGGGATGTCTGGGAGATCGCGGCCGCCGCCGACGAGATGCGGGAGAGCAGGGTCGGCGATGCGGTCACCTATGTCAGGAACCAGAATATCCATGTGACAAACATCTGCAAGAACCTCTGCGGGTTCTGCGGATTCGGGAGGAGCCCGGGCAGCGAGGGGGCGTACCTCGACGACCGTGACACCATCCTGAGAAAGGCGGCGCTGGCGCGGGAGCGGGAGGTCACCGAGATATGCCTCCTCTCAGGGGTGCACCCGGATTTTACCGTCCGGTCCTATGAGGATATGATCGCCTGGGTGCGCGAGGCGGCGCCGGGGGTCGATATCCATACGGCCAGCCCCGAGGAGATCGTGTACGCCGCAGGGAAGAGCGGGATCTCGACGCGGGAGGCCATAACGCGCCTGCGGGATGCCGGTCTCGGCACCCTGCAGGGGACGGCGGCGGAGATCCTGGTCGATTCCGTCCGCCGCGTCATCTGCCCGAACAAGATCGATACGGCGACGTGGGTGCGGGTGATCGAGGAGGCGCACCGGCTCGGTATCCCGTCGACGGCGACGATCATGTACGGCTCGTACGAGAGCGAGGCGGATCGGATCCGCCATCTCGCCATTCTCCGCGATGTCCAGGACCGGACGGGGGGTTTACGGAACTGGTTCCGCTCTCGTACCTGCACCAGAACACGCCGCTCTACCGTGCGGGGATTGCGCGCGCGGGGGCGACAGGGAGGGAGGATATCCTGATGGTCGCGGTCTCCCGGCTCTTCCTGGACAATTTTGACAACATCCAGGTATCGTGGGGGAAGCTCGGGATCAGGACGGCGCAGCTCGGGCTGCTCGCCGGCGGCAACGACCTCGGCGGCACGATGTTTGATGACGATGTTTCAGCTGACGCGGGCGCCGGGGACGCGGGCTACCTGGATCCGGCGGTGATGCGGCGGATTGCCGGGGAGATCGGCAGGCCGCTTGAGCAGCGGACGACGCTTTACAGACAGGTCTGATCCGATCGTCTGCTGTACGTCTTGTGCAGAACTTCAAAGACCGCTATGAAGATGCGTCCGGATATCCGGGCAACAGCTCCGGAGGGCATCCCCGGACGCGCATAAAACCGCGTATGAAGCCGTTTTACGGCCACAGGCGCAACCGATGAAAATCCATGAGCGGATATCGATATCCGGATCCGGTCTTCTCTGTTCGTCCCGATCCAGTGGACCGAGAGGGCAATCGCCA
>JAHKLN010000082.1 GCA_020854755.1 Methanomicrobiaceae archaeon
CCCCATTGGGATGCCTCTCTCGGCCCACTATACAGGGAGATCCGTGAGATACTGGATCCATGACACTCCAGAAAACTCACGGATTTTCATTGGTTGCGCCTGCAGTCCCTTCCGGGGGCTTCATCGGCGTTTTATGAACATGGGTGGCGAGCATCCCCGTCCATGGTCATGCTGGATGCCTGTGCCCCCGGACTCATGTGGTTTCATGGGAATATTGCTGATCCGGCCTCTGTTTCCTGTTTCTGCATGATTTCATGCAAAAACGCCCCTCAGTCCTGCACGCCCGGGGCGACGGAAGGGCGAGACTGCGTGTCGTGAGCGGCATCACTGGAAGGAAGGTGGATGACCGGTTGAAAAAGTGAGGAAGATCCCGTCTGTTCCGGGATCACGTGCAGGCAATCTGGTCGGAAGGGACAAACGTTGCGTTCAGCATATCGAGGTAATCTGTAAGGAGACGCGTGATGAGGAAGTGTACCCTGACATACTCCTTCCCCTTCCTGCCGAGCTCATCTCCCAGTGCCGGGTTTTTCAGTATCCGGAGGATCCTCTCTGCAAATCCTTCTGTATCGGTCGGATCGAGGAGGAACCCGGTCTCGCCGTCCTGGATCTGGAGCGGGATACCGCCGATGCGCGATGCGATGACCGGCCGCCCCTTCCAGAGCGCCTCGGTAACGGTCAGCCCGAATCCTTCCCGCAGCGATTTCTGGAGGATTACAGTGGATACCCGCTGCAGCGCATTGACAAGGAGGTGATTCTCCACGGTGATCAGGATCACATCACCGCTCTCGATCAGGTCACGCGCCTTCTCTTCCACTCTCCCATAGATCATCCAGCCCTCCGGGTCGTCGGGCGCCATGCTCCCGCAGAGTATCAGACGGCAGTTCACTTCTTCCCTGACGAGCCTGAATACGTCGATAACCCCTTCCGGATCTTTCCATTTGTCGAATCTCGATATCTGGGTGATCAGCGGTTTGTCTGTTGGTATTTCATACTCGGCAAGAAGTTCTGCGATGGTATCGGCGGAGAGCTCCCGGTTCTTCTCTGAGAGCGGGTCGATGGCAGGGCGGCAGATCTTCTGTTCGATCGGGAGGTTCTCCCTGCGGTACTGCTCGTGTGAGACGACCATCCAGTCGTACTTCAGGATATCGTCCTTGAGGAAATCGAGCAGCTCCATATCAGGCTTCGAGAGATCCACATGACATCGCCAGATCCATGGCTGCGTCTTCTGGTAAAACCGGATCAACGGCAGCGGCTGCGGATCGTGGATGATGACGCAGTCATGATCGATCGTCAGGTGCGCTGAAAAATCCTCATTGGTGCGGACATAGAGATGCTTCTCCTCGTCCGAGAAACGAACCGGCTCGCCCTGAAGCGCATTGTGGAAGTTCTTCGTGATCGTGAAGAAATCGCTCGGACCGTTCAGGATCTTCCAGTGCGTCCTGATGCCAACATCGTTAAGGAGCGGCACGAGCGATATAATCATCTCGGCAACGCCGCCGCTCTGGTACGTAGAGTTGACATGAACAATGCTCTTTCCCTGGAGTGTTGCTGCCTTGCGGCGAATTGAGGATACGATCTCGTCACCGACAATGGGCTTGTAGTCTTCCAGCGTCAGTCCGTTGTCGCATACGCAGGTTATCCCTTCCAAGAATGCCATGATGACTCCCCTTTGCAGGTGACCTGGTATGCACCTGCACACAATCATCTGTGCGTATCATCTTATAAATATGATCCTTAGTCAATAAAATTAATAATTCCGTATTGTCGTAATTAAATAGAGAATCTCCTGTTTGAGAGGGATAAAGCCGTAAATCTACGAGGCTTTTTAGAGCAAAACTTATTAACTCCATGATGGGAAAAATTCCATGACATGCTCCTGGTGAGCATGAGAGCGCGAAAGACAATAAACGAGGATCACCCCGCGATTTTGAATCCGAGGGGCATAGGCCTGTATATCCCGGAACAATCCCCTCACGTGCAGCAGCTCATGATTGAGATCCTGGTAATCCTGCCGATGCATCACGATTGATGCTGTCGCCTGCAGGTCAACTCCTGCGGTGCCCTGACACGAGGCGCGGGTCTGTCTGTGCCGTATGCGGCATGGCTGGAAACCGGAGGCTTTCGAGACTCTGCAAAAAGTAGAATATAAATTATTTACTAATTATATATGTAAATGAATACTGAATGTACTGATCAATTACAGCCGATGGACGGGCCTGTATCCACCTACCCCTTCCAGAGATCCGTCCCTTCCGCCGATACGAAAGAATCGGATGCAGAACTGCTTGATGCATACTCAAGAGCAGTGATCCGGGTCGTGGAATCTGTCGGGCCGGCAGTCGTGAGCGTGGCCGTAGGGAAGAGGGTGCCGGGCCAGCGCAGCGAACAGATGGGTGCAGGATCCGGTGTCATCGTCAGTCCGGACGGATACATCCTGACAAACGACCATGTCGTCATGGGAGCGAACAGCATGGTGGTGAGGCTTGCGGACGGCACGCCGCTCTCCTCACGGGTGGTCGGTTCTGATCCGGCCACCGATCTCGCCCTCCTCAAGACTGATGCAGGGAACCTGCCCCATGCAGTGCTCGGAGACTCGAGCTCGCTCGCGGTCGGACAGCTCGCAATCGCAATCGGCAACCCGTTCGGGTTCTCGTCGACCGTCTCAACCGGCGTGCTGAGCGCGCTCGGGAGAGCGCTCCGGAGTCGGGACGGGCGGTTGATCGAGAACATCATCCAGCACACAGCCCCGCTGAACCCCGGAAACTCCGGAGGGCCGCTCGTTGACTCGCGCGGCAGGGTAATCGGCATCAATACGGCGATCATCGTGATGGCACAGGGGATCGGCTTCTCGATTCCCGCCGATACCGCTGCATGGGTGCTGCCCCAGCTGATGGCGCACGGCAGAGTGCGGCGCGGATACCTGGGCATAACCGGACAGGCACGGCCTATCGACCGATCAATGGCTCTCTTTCACAGACTGTCGGCCGAGAGCGCGGTTGAGGTCGTGTCCGTAGACAGGTCCAGCCCGGCCGGCCGGGCCGGCGTACGGGTCGGCGACCTGATCGTCGGGATTAACGGCACGGATGTGAAACATGTCGACGACATTCACCGCTTCCTTGCCGCATGGCCGATAGCAGAGACGCTCGAGCTCACCATTATCCGGGGGCGGCAGCGGGTCGTGCTGAAGGTCATGCCGACCGAAGCGCCCTGCAGGAAATAGGGCCTGATCCGCAGGGAGGGCTACCAGAGGTATTGCACGCAGTCGGGCGCGGTGCCTCCTGAGGGTGGAATGGAGGATGCATAGCAGCAGCGCCCGGGCGTTTGCACAGGTGAAAAACCTGCCTCACGCACCGATGTATGGGCATCGCGGTGTCCGTCGCCCCCACCCGGAGCGGCAGGTTATGCCTGTCCAGAAATCCCGCACGATCTGATACCCCATGGCGCAGGCACCTCCCTCCCGGCAGGAGCGCAGCCGAAAAACGCAACGCTTTTCGGTGCGCAGAGCAGACCGATCTTCAGGCGATGATTTTTCATGGAGCGAAAATATGTCCTTGGTATCAGCATGCTCCTCCTTGCCGGTGTCGTGCTTCTCTTCGTGTCTGCGCTGGCTGGATCGATCAGCGAAGGCGTGGTCGAGTATAAGGGGATCAGCGGAACGAAGGGCGGTTCGGTCCACAGCATCCTTCTGAACCGGCCCATCGACGATGAACCATGGATTCTCGTAAAAGATCGGAGTTTCGAGCAATTTTTCACTGAAGACGCCACCAATGCCGTGATCAATGAATCCGTGGAACACGCGCTTCAGATGGACTATGTGGATGTGACATATATTGTTGCCATCCGAAATGATCCGGAGGCGGCAGGCGTGCAGCCCTATACTGTGGACAGAAATACCTTCAATGGACTGGCGATTGGAAACACGGTGTCCTATCTCCATACGAATGAGAAAGGCGCGCCCGCCGTCATACGGGTGCTCTCCGTGTCCTGAAACCCGGAGCTTTTAAAGCGGCTCTCCCCGCTTTGTGCTATTGCCGGAATGGCAGAGCGCTCTCCATTGGTCCGCCGGAATCGATGCAACGAGCGCCCGACCTGTCGACAAATGCCCCGGAGGCCCGTCCTACAGTATCGCCCGGCAGGGGATGTTTGTGCGATCAGGCGGATATATTGCGCTTTTTCACGATGAAGAGGCGAATCCGGGCAGAAAACAGTCCAGCAGAAGCGATCAGCGGACCGCCGGTCGGTGCAGGGCTACTCCAGCCCGTACTTCCGGATCAGCTCCTGCCACTTCGACGATCTCATCAACCGATCGAGGCCTTCATTGAGCATCTCCAGCAGCTCGGTATCCTCCTTCCTGACGGCGATGGCGTACTCTTCATTGGTCTCGACGACGCCTGCCATCCGTAACGGCTTATCCCTGATGGCCCATGCGATCACGGGTTCATCATACATCACCGCATCGATATCGCCGCTCATGAGTTCGGAGAGCGATAACTGGATACTGTCCTTGAGCACCAGCCGGTCTGCGGGAAGGGTTCCTGCCTGTACCAGGTTGTCCCGGATCCAGGCCTCGGCGCTGCATCCCCGCTGGGTGCCGATGACGGCGTTGCCTCCCAGTATGTCATCCATCGTCATGCCGGAGTCCGCACGCACGACGATTCCCTGGTTCACCACCCGGTAGGGCGTGGAGAAGTTTATCCGCGCTCTTCGGTCGTCGGTGATGGTCATTCCGGAATAGATGATATCGATCCTCTTCTCTTCAAGGCTGGGAATGATGTGCTCCCACGCTATGGGCTTGATGATCACCTCAAAGTCCATCTCTTCTGCAATCCAGAGGATCGACTCGACATCAAAGCCCGAAGGCTGACCGTCTTTCTCGATGTAGGAGAAGGGGTAATAGTTACCGTCAATACCGACGATATACGTCCTCGTAGCTGTGCCGTCGCCTGATGCGCTGCCGTCGGTCTGATCACCCGGCAGCCTGCCATCCAGGCACCCTGCACACCCGGCTGCCACAACCATGACGGATGCCACAAGTGCCGTAAGTACTCTTCCGTCCAATGAAAGACCTTTAGAGGCATGGATATTTAGCAATTGCGAGTTGCATCGGCGCAGCGGTGGTGCGGGAGGGACCGGCGCTTCTCCAACCGCGACTGCCTGAGGGGCGATACACAGCAGGCATGCAGTCCTGAGACGCGTTATGTAAGATTCAGGTGAGGGGAAGTGAGCACGTGAAGAATACTGAGATGCCACTTGAGGGGGCACTCGCGATCCCCTGCGGGCTGCGGGCTCGACTGATGAACGTGCCGACCGGGTGCAGGCACCGCAGACCCGGTGGACCGAGGAGAGCATCTCCCCGCCCACTTTTCAGGAGCTTCGCCTTGCTCCCGCGCAACGCCGACTCCGCTCCCCTGCGGTCGGGGATGTCGCGCACTGTCGCGACCATCGCGTCGTTTCCTGCATGCATCTATGAAGAAGGCTTTATGCTCTGGAGACAAGAGGTGAGCGATCGCATGATCATCGGTCTGATATCAGATACCCATGACTGCCTGCCGCTGATAGAACGGGCGGTCCGGAGGCTCAATCAGGAGCAGGTCGGGCTTGTGCTCCATGCAGGCGACTTCGTGGCACCGTTCGTCATCCCGAAGCTGAAGGATCTGAACGCGCCGCTCATCGGCGTCTTCGGGAACAACGACGGCGATCACGAGCTGCTCATAGCGAAGTGCGCCGAACATGAAGGGATAGAGATACGGGGCAGGTTTGCCGTCGTGACGGTGGACGGCCTGAGGATAGCGCTGCTGCATGGTGACGAGCGCGATCTGCTGGAGGCCCTGATCGAGGCAGAGGCGTTCGATGTCATCGTCCACGGCCATACACACACTGCCGGTATTATGCGGAAGGGAAACACGCTTGCCGTCAACCCGGGTGAAGTCTGCGGGTACCTTACCGGCTCTTCGACGCTCGGTCTGCTGGATTCCGGCACGCGTGAAGCAGAGATCATCCGCCTCTGATCCGGGCACAGGCAGTCATGGCACACGTGCATCCGGTACCGGAACCGCCCGACGGCGGCAGGGCCCTGTCGTAGCTGCAGATCATGTTTCGGGCAGACAGGGGAATGCGTAGAGCAGAGGGGTTCCTTTTAATCCGCTCCCGGTAATCGAGACGCATTAACCGTCTCCGCGCAGAGCTGTCCCGGCATGAAACCAGCATTTTTAAGTCTATGTTCATGCATGTACAGATATGGTCAACTGTTTTGTCTGAGCTCTCCGCTTCCCGAACTCGTCAGTGATTGGGGATGCGGTTGAGCGGCCAGGCCATCAGCACCAGGAGACCAGAAGGAAAGAGGCCTGATTAGCATGCAGGGCATATATGAGAGAGCCTATGCGCAATCGCTCAAAGAGCCTGAGCGCTTCTGGGCTGAAGCAGCTCGCGATCTCCACTGGTACCGGAGCTGGGATCGCGTCCTCGACGATACAGACCCGCCCTTGTACCGGTGGTTCCCCGGCGCCCTCGTAAATACCTGTTACAACGCGCTCGATCGGCATGTCGATGAAGGGCGGGGCGATCGGATCGCCCTCATCTATGACAGTCCGGTCACGCAGACCATCCGGCGCTATACATACCGCGAACTGCTTGATCTGGTCGCCCGCTGTGCCGGCGGGCTCCGGCGGCTCGGTGTCTCGAAGGGCGATCGGGTCGTCATCTATATGCCGATGGTTCCGGAGGCTGTCATTGCCATGCTTGCCTCCGCCCGGATCGGGGCAATCCACTCGGTTGTATTCGGGGGCTTCGCCGCGCATGAACTCGCCGTCAGGATCGACGATGCAGAACCGAAGGTCGTCATCTCCGCCTCATGCGGGATCGAGGTGAACCGGATCATCCCGTACAAGCCTCTGCTCGACAGAGCAATCGAGATCAGCAGGTATAAGCCCCGCCACTGCGTGATTCTCCAGAGGCCCCATGAAACGGCGGCGATGATACCGGGGCGGGACACCGACTGGCAGGATCTGATGGATGCAGAACCGGCCGGATGCGTCCCGGTCGCGGCCACAGATCCGCTCTACATCCTCTATACATCAGGCACGACGGGGAGGCCGAAAGGGGTGGTGCGCGACTGCGGAGGCCACCTCGTGGCGCTTACCTGGAGCATGAAGCATATCTACGGCGTGGAAGAGGGCGAAGTCTACTGGGCTGCCTCTGACATCGGCTGGGTCGTCGGTCACTCCTATATCGTCTACGGGCCGCTCTTTGCAGGCTGCACGACGATTCTGTACGAGGGAAAGTCTGTCGGGACTCCCGATCCCGGTGCATTCTGGCGAGTCATTTCCCAGCACGGCGTCTGCGTCCTCTTTACCGCTCCGACGGCCTTCCGGGCGATCAGGCGCGAAGATCCGGACGGCAGCCATATCGGCAGGTACGACCTCGGCACCTTCCGTATGCTCTTCCTGGCCGGGGAGCGGTGCGACCCGGACACCCTCATTTGGGCCCGGGAACACCTCAACGTCCCGGTCATCGACCACTGGTGGCAGACCGAAACAGGCTGGGCGATCGGTGCAAATCCCGCAGGCATCGAGCTGCTCCCGATCAAACCCGGCTCCTGCACGAGACCCATGCCAGGATACGACGTCCGTGTGCTCGGCGATGCAGGCAATGAATGTCCGGTCGGACGGATAGGAAACATCGTCATCAGGCTGCCCCTGCCGCCCGGCTGCCTCCCGACGCTCTGGAATAATGACGCCGACTATCTGGAGACGTATCTGAGTGCCTATCCCGGCTACTACACGACCGCTGATGCGGGCTACATCGATGAAGACGGATATCTCTGGATTATGGGCCGCACCGACGACATCATCAACGTCGCAGGCCACCGGCTCTCCACCGCTGCCATCGAGGAAGTGCTCGCCTCGCACCCGGATGTGGCCGAATGCGCCGTGGCAGGCGTCGCTGACCATATTAAAGGGGAGATTCCCGTTGGCTTCATCGTTCTCAAGGCAAACGCCGGGCAGAACGGCGATGCGATTGTCACCGACCTGATCCGGCTCGTCCGGGAGAAGATCGGCCCGATTACCACGTTCAAGGTCGCGGTGATCGTGGCCAGGCTCCCGAAAACCCGGTCAGGCAAGGTGCTGCGGGGAACGATCAAGAAGATAGCAGACGGCACTCCATACCGGGTGCCGGCGACCATCGACGATCCGGCAGTCCTTGCTGAGATTGCCGGCGCTCTGGCAAAGCTCGGGTACCCACGCAGGTAACCCTCTCATTCGACGGGGTATCCTGCCGCACGCAGGCCAGAGGCAATGGCGGTGTATGCAAGTACAACCGCGGCAAACGTCACCAGCAGACTGACGATGCTGTTCTGCCAGATGTCCTGTGCCCATGCACCCGCAGAGAATCCGAGGACTACCGAGATGAAGAGGACGAGCAGGCCTGCCCGCGGTACCACGGCCATATCAATCGATACTCCTGCCCGCCACAGCGCTTCGAAACACCTTTCGCCCGTTTTCTGCAGTACGCGATGATTGGCCTCCCTTCATGCTGTATTCCCGAGAATCTACGAAAAGAATACCCAGGGTCAGGAGTGCCTGCCTTTCCCGGGTCTTCCTGCCCGCCCTCTCCTCGAGGCCGGCCGGTTGCGGATGGATGAGATATCCTGCGCTCTCAGCCGGTCCAGCGCCAGCTGTTTCCCCTTTCTGGCAATCTCACACGAAGGGTCGAATGAAAGTGCATGGCTGTATGCAGAGACCGCCTCTTCATAGCAGTCCCGGCTGCACCTGCCGAGCCTGGTCAGCGCAATCCCTTTATTGCACCATGCAGAGGCGGAGTGCGGGTCGATGGCGAGCGCCCGGTCATACGCCATAACCGCATCCTCAAACCGTCCGAGCTTCCCGAGTGCAATGCCCTTGTTGTTCCATGCCGGAGCCAGATCCGGGTTAATGGAGAGTGCATGGTCATACGCTTCCACCGCATCCTCATACCGCCCGAGTTCCTGGAGCGCATCCCCTTTTTGCAGCCATGCCGACACGGCATTCGGATTTCCCTGCAGGGCAAGGCCGTATGCCCGGATCCCCTCCTCGCATCGGCCGAGTTCCTGAAATATCGTGCCGACATTGAACCATGCCGCAGCAATATCCGGGTTCAGGGTAAGCGCACGGGTGTATGACTCAACCGCTTCGTCATATCTCCCGAGGCTGTAGAGAAGAGCCCCCCGATTATTCCAGGCAGAGGCATACGAGGGATCCAGTTCCAGTGCCCAGTCGTACGACCGGAGCGCGTCCCTGTATCGGCCGCATTCCTGGAGCGCGAGGCCCCTGTTATTCCAGGCCGGGGCGAAATTCAGGTCAAGGGTGGTTGCCCGGTCATATGCCCGCACTGCATCCCTGTACTGCCCGAGTTTCCTGAGTGCATTGCCTTTATTGAACCAGATCGAGGCTGCATTCGGGTTCATCTCGAGCGCCCGGTCATATGCCCTGAGGGCCTCTTCATATCGGCCGAGATGACTGAGTGCGATACCTCTCCCATTCCATGACGAGATATCATTCGGGTCGATACTGAGCACTTTCCGGTAGCACTCGATCTTCTGTTCGGGGTCGCAAACCGCATTTCCGAGGTTGATCCACTCCCGGGCGGTCTTCCCTTCAACGGTCTCGTTTCTTCGAATGAAATCCATGGTATGTCTCAACATCATTTCACCATTGTCAGCCTGGGGGTAATGCATCGTTCTGCAATCGTGGGAGAGTGAACGATTCACGGGCGTGATATTTAATACTTGTCCCGGAGTGTGTCACAGCACAACATGCCCTGTTTTGTGAATTTCTGCATATTTAGGCGCCGGGCAGGCCGGACTGCAGGATAACCCGGATCTGGACGCTGTGTAACTCCATACGGAGTTTTTGTCCCGGTAGATAACCCCGGATCATCGATCTCCATCCGGTCTGCTGCAGCCACGCACGTCCACGTATTCCATGAAACGACATGAGCCCTCGAAGGCTATAGGATATCGGATGGACGCGGATGGTGACATTCACCATCTATCTTCATATAAAACCGCGTATGAAGCCCCCGAAAGGGGCTGCAGGCGCACCTGATGAAAATCCTTGAGCTCGTTCATGTACCCCGGATTTGGTATTTCCTGGTTTATCCGGA
>JAHKLN010000080.1 GCA_020854755.1 Methanomicrobiaceae archaeon
GGAACCGGGGAGGGAGAGACCCCCTCCCCGGACGCCCCTCCCCCGTGAGGATGGCCGGTGGAAAGCCGTGCACTGAGGCGCAAAGAACTGAACGATACGAACCTCCCATTTCACTAACGGTCTCTATTTTCATAGGAAAAACCCTGACCGGCGGACGGAGGCGCAGGAGGGCAAGAAGAAGGCGATCGAAACGCCACCTTCCGGTCAGCAGCCGCATAGGGGAGTATACGCCCGGTCTTACTCCAGAGCATGGCGAAGGCAGCAGAAATGGGCTTGGATTTGGATCACCTCAAAAAGGTTCACCCGCACGCTTCTGCCCGGGCAAAACAGCAGATAGTCGCCGATATCAGGCTCATACCGGCCCGCGAGGGGCTATAGATTCCGGAGAGCCGGAAGCTCTCGGTTCGACATTTGAAGAATCCGGCTAACCGCCTGACCGCCGGGTGCGCATACATCCTGAGGGCATACCGTTAAGTGCCGGAAGATGCATGCACTGGTTCGGCATGCGTCTGCAAAGCACGGCCGGACCGGGCACCGGAACGAAAACAGGGGCACGCACGCTCCCCGGTGTCCGGGAGAAAATTCAGGCGGTGGTGAGAATGCGAAAGAGATCCATTGATGATATAGACGTCTCCGGAAAGCGGGTGCTGGTCCGGACCGATTACAATGTGCCGCAGGACGAGGAGGGAGGCATTGCGGACGATACCAAGGTGCGGGCGACATTGCCGACAATCCAGTACCTCCTCGGAAAGGATGCAACGATCGTGCTCTGCTCCCACCTCGGCCGCCCCGGCGGGAAGGTCGTCGACCGGCTGAGGATGGCTCCCGTCGCAGAACGGCTCTCGGAGATGCTCGGCCGCCCGGTCGCCGCGCTCCGGGACAGCATCGGGCCGGAGGTGGAGCGGGCGGTATCCGGCATGCAGAAGGGAGAGATCGTCCTGCTGGAGAACCTCCGGTTCCACCCGGAGGAGAAGGCGAACGAACCGGCGTTCGCAGAGGCTCTCGCACGGCTTGCGGACGTCTACGTCAACGATGCCTTCGGGACCTGCCACCGGGCGCATGCATCGGTGGCAGGCGTTCCCCGATACCTGCCGGCGGTGGCCGGGCTGCTGCTGCGAAGAGAGCTGGAGACCTTCGGGAAGATCCTGGAAGATCCGGAGAGGCCGTTTGCAGCCGTTATCGGCGGCGCGAAGGTGAGCGATAAGTTTTCCGTCCTGCGAAGCATCGTCACCCGGGTAGATCTTCTGATCGTCGGGGGAGGCATGACAGCCACGTTCATCGCCAGCCTCGGCTACGGTGCCGGGGCTTCCCGGATCGAGGCCGAGCTGCTGGATGCCGTCGGGCAGCTCAAGGCGGAGGCGGAGAGGACGGATGCCGCTCTCCTTCTCCCGGAGGATGTGCTGGTCGCCGACAGGCTGGATGAGGGTGCCAAGATTCGCGTCGTCCCGATCTCCGGAATCCCGGAAGGCTGGCTCATCGCCGATATCGGGCCGAAGACCGCCGAGACCTTCTCCCGCGAACTCTCCCGCTGCCGGACCGCTGTCTGGAACGGTCCGATGGGGGTCTTTGAGATACCCGATTTTTCGGGAGGGACGCGCCGGATAGCGGAGGCAATCGCGGGAATCGAGGGGATCACGGTGATCGGCGGCGGGTCGACGATCGAGGCGGTTGCAGAATTCGGGTTTGCCGACCAGATATCGCATATCTCGACGGGCGGGGGTGCTGCGCTGGCGATGCTTTCGGGGGAGCGGCTTCCCGGCGTTGAGGCGCTTGAGGATGCGGAGGGATGAGCGAAGGGGGGAGATCGGCCCGGCGTATGGAGAAGAGGGGGTACCATGAAGCGTATCGGCATCTTAACGAGCGGCGGTGACGCCCCGGGGATGAACGCCGGCATCCGTGCCGCAGTGCGCACCGCACTGGCGTACGGGATGGAGATCGTCGGGATCCGGCGGGGCTATGCAGGGCTCATCGGGGGGGATATGATGCCGCTCGACCGGACGGCGATCCGGAACACCATTCACCTCGGCGGCACCATCCTCGAGACCTCCCGGAGCCCGGAGTTTGAGACCCGTGAAGGCCGGGCGCAGGCAGCCGGCGTGATCGGGGAGGCGGGTCTGGACGGCCTCGTCCTGATAGGCGGCGACGGCACGTTCCATGGTGCCAGCCTGCTTGCTGACGAGTGGGGGACGGCGCTCGTGGGGGTGCCGGCGAGCATCGACAACGATGTCTACGGGACCGATTACTGCATCGGGTTTGATACGGCGGCGAACTGCGCGGTGCAGGCGATCGACCGTATCCGCGACACGGCGCGCTCCCACGATCGGCTCTTCTTCGTGGAGGTGATGGGCCGCCGCTCCGGGTTTCTGGCACTGGAGAGCGGCATCGCCGGCGGCGCAGAAGAACTGGTCATACCGGAGGCGCCGATTCCCGTCGCCGAGATGAGCGCCCGCCTAGAAGAGGGTTTTTCTATCGGAAAGAAGAGCGCCATCGTGGTGGTGGCGGAGGGCGAGACGCCCGGCATCAGCTTCCAGATCGCCCGGGAGGTGCGGGAGTACCTGGACTACGACTCCCGGGTCTGCGTGCTCGGCCACCTCCAGCGGGGCGGTCCGCCCACGCTGCGGGATCGGGTGCTCGGGAGCATGCTCGGTGCGGAGGCGGTGACGACACTGCTCGAGGGGCGGAGCGGATGCATGGTCGGGGAGATCGGGGGGGGACTGGCCTGCACGCCGCTTGAGGAGACCTGGCAGAAACGGAAACAGCTCAATGCAACCATGATGAGGATGTTCCCGTTCCTCTCCGAGTAGGTGCCGACGGGGGGGTGCGGGAAGGCAGGGAGAGGGCAGGTTGCCGGCGGTCTGCCGCTCGCCGTCGTGCAGGTATATCTGGCCGGAAGACGCACGATGGGTGATGGATACTTCCTTCATCTTCACCATGCACGAGGGCCAGTCACGCCAGGGGCCGGGGAGCAGCGGGTGCACGAAGAAGGCTTTTTCGATACTGACCGATCTGCCGGCCCGGCCCGAGATCCTGGACATCGGCTGCGGGACCGGGATGCAGACGAGCAAACTGGCGCGTACCTGCCGGGACTGCCGGATTGCCGCCGTCGATATCCACCAGCCGTACCTGGACGCACTCGCCCGGAGGGCGGCATCGGCTGGCGTGGGCGAGCGGATCACCACGATCCGGGCCTCCATGGATGACCTGCCGTTTGAGGATGCCTCGTATGATATCCTCTGGGCGGAGGGCCCGATCTTTATCATTGGATTTGCGGAGGGGCTGGCCTCGTGGAGGAGGCTCCTCCGGTCGGGCGGCTGCCTCTGCCTCACCGAGTCCACATGGTTCACCGACAGCCCCTCGCCCGAGGCGGCGGCGTTCTGGAACGAGTGCTACCCGGAGATAACGTCGGCCCCGGAGAACTGCGCGATCGCCGAACGTGCCGGCTACGAGGTCGTCGCGACCTTCCCGCTCCCCGCATCTGCATGGTGGGAGCACTACTACACGCCGCTCATCAAGCGGCTGCCGGAGCTGCGGACGGCAGCCGCCGGCGATCCCGGGGCGGAGGCGGCAATCGAGTTCACCGAGCGGGAGATTGCCATCCACCGGGAGTACGGCGGCGAGTACGGCTACACGTTCTTCATCCTCAGAAGGCGCTGACAGTATATTCTTCCTGCGCTTCCTCTGCAGCCTCTCCGCGCCGGGCGGCGATACGCACGTTTTTCTGGTTGGGAGGCCGTATGCTGTGATATCTCCGCTTGCACCCCCACGGGAGATCGGCGACGGCAATGACGTCATCCTGCAGCTCACAGATATCGACCGGTATCTCCACGCCCCCTCCTCTCCCTTGCTCCCGCATACTCCCTCTCTTCCTGGCTCTGCAGTCCTCTCCTGAGCTTGATACCCTTCCATCGCTCTTATCCCGCCCTTTTGGTCTCGGCCGATGGAGATGCATAGATATCGGATAAAAGACGGTCCGCCTTCTCTGAGTAGCGGCCTGTTATATCGATTTCCTTGACGTTCCGGCAGCACTCACGGATCCTTGACCTTAAGTCAACCTTGAGATCAGGACTGACTTCGCTTTTCAGCAGTTCGTTGTATGTAGAAGCCAGATACCAGTAATTGAGCAGGTTAGGCTTCCATACCTGTGTCCTCTCCAAAGTCCTTGCAGCCTTCTGATAGTCTTTCTCTTTCAGGTGCAGCCATCCTTCAATGCAGCGACACTCTGCTTCGAGTTCTTTTCTCTTTGTTGCATCAAATATCCGGCTCATCACATCGACTGCGGAATCGAGGTGTCTGCGTGCTTCTTCCAGATCGCCTCCCATACTTGCTGTTATTCTTGCCTTTCGAAGGTAACAGTTGGTCAGGATCTCTCCGGCAGATGCGTCGTCACCCACGATCTCTTCAACTTTTAAATTCCATGCGGGATTCGTTGCACCGGACCTGGCACCGGCGTTTTTCAGCATTTCTATCGCTTCCTCAGTCTGCTCCAGACTCTTGCCGTAGAGGTTCATCCTCCGGTATACTTCGCCGAGATGGTACGCTACCTTGATGGGAGCGATCTTGAACGATCCGGCCATTTCAAAGAAAGATAACGCTCTGTCATAGGATTCCGTCATAAGATAAATTTTCCCGAGCTGGTAGCAGCAGACCGCCTTGTCTCTATCTTTCACCTCACAGAGCGCCAGCGCATCATGGAGGTGTCGTGATG
The DNA here is from genome assembly GCA_020854755.1 of Methanomicrobiaceae archaeon. Classification (GTDB taxonomy): domain Archaea; phylum Halobacteriota; class Methanomicrobia; order Methanomicrobiales; family Methanoculleaceae; genus JAHKLN01. The sequence continues at coordinate 4,706 of JAHKLN010000080.1, forward strand.
CACGCCTCAGATATGCTGTCTTTTCGCTGCATGCACATGCAGTGTCGGCCTGCCGGAGAGCGACCCGGCCCAGATGGTAATACGCTTCCGGTTTGCACGGATCGCACTGGAGTGCCATGGTATACTCCTTGACGCTCTGATCAAGGTCGGAAAGGCCGAACAGGCTTTGTCCTCGCCCCAGATGGGCATAGTAATCGTTTATGTTGAGCTGCAGAGCCCTGTTTGAGGCGGCTAAAGCTTCTTGAAAATCCTTCTGTTGAATGCAGGCGAGAGCAACCAGCGAGTGGAGGGAATACGTTCGGATTCTCTCCGGGAGATCCTTAAATTGTTCTATTGAAATATTGAATTCTTTCCTGGCCTCATCAGGCTGGTGGGCGCGTAAATGCAGCAGCCCGCGAACGCGAGCAAGTTCTCCGTCTATCCAGTAACGCATTACCGTATCGTTATCGCCAAACTCTTTCTTCACCTCCTCAAGGCCGTCGAAATCAGGACGTTCCTGCCCTTCGAACGGTTTGAGTCTCTGTAACAGGTCCAGGGAAATGCGCACGAACTCGACGGTGCTCTTATAGTCCATCTGTTTTCCATGCTTCCCAAGCAGCCTGTACTCCTCAAGCAGCCTGTACACATAGAATGGCCGATCTGCCTCGATGTATTTCAGCAAATGTTTGAGGGCTTGATTACGCCTCTTGCGATACTTTTCTGCTCCGGGCTTGTTATTCGATGCAAGCCTATCATATACCAGTGCGATATGTATCCAGGAAGTCGGATTTGTATAATCGAGTGAGAGGGCCTTATTGAATGATTCGAGTGCCTTCTCCGGTCTGCAATCCATGAGGAGGACAGATCCTCTCCCGAGATGATGATTCTTCCTGGAGGGGTTTAAGAAGTTGCACTGGTTGTAGAGCCCGCACTGTACCTGTGAGAGCACCCGGAGGGTAAGTTTGAGGAGCTGCGCCCCAATCCATCTGTCTGGATCACGTTTGGATTTGCCATTCTTCGCCTCAAACGCATCCAGAGCGCGCCCGGTGGCAATTGATTTATCGTAGAGTGTTGCCGCCAGGTTGTTTGAGCATTTATACGTAAGATCCTTGCTTGCGGCCAGGCTCTGGTGATACATCATAGGTTTCTCCTCAGGAATCTCACCCCGGAGATTCTTGCCTAAGAGGGTCCATGCCTGCTGTACTGCGGTGAACCGGCTTTCAATCGCACGATCCAGATCGTCGGCATCGGTGCTGTATTCGGGTGGAATAAGAGTGCCCGCGTCTGTACCGGGACAGAGGTCCTGGAGGTACCTTTTCATTCGATAGGCATACCCCTTCAGCTCGTGGGCTTCTGGATAGTACGGCTGCAGAGTGAGGGAGGCTTCGCATGACCGTATAACCCGGTTGTATTTCTCTATGATCTGAATAATCTGTCTGCGGTCATTGTCGCAATCGCATTTCTTCTCTCCAATCTCGACTTTGGAGAGAAGATGGCACGATTCGTCAAAATAGTTCCTTGCCAGGGCGTAGTGCGGGCGGGGATCCGTCGGATCGCAGTCTATGCTCAACAGGAACTCCTTCTCCGCAGCCCGCCGTTTTTCCCGCTCATGTTTTGCCTGTTCAAAATAGATTACGCCGAGATTATAATGAGCCCTGGCGTATTCTCCATCTTCAGAGAGTGCCTCGATATACTTTTCTTCTGCATTTTTGAGCCCTGCTATTCGATATTTTGGATTCGTTTGGCTCTGCAGGTACTCCCACAGCCCCTGGTTGAAGGACCGAACAGCCTTCCAGTCAACAGACTCCTGCACAGCCATCTCTGTAAACATTCTGTATGCCAGCTCTTCGATCATACCGTCGAGAACCGGTACAGCCGGCTGTTTTTGGTTCTCGTGCCTGTCAGGAGCCGTTACCTTCCAGCAGACCGGCTCCATCGCACCGATCCGATGGACGATCAGATTCATTCGGCCGTCTTCCTCATAGAGTACTCCGAATATTCTCGTTCCTCTCGCCAGGCGCGATGCAACTTCCCTGAGCAGATCCAGAGGGATCTTGACTTTGCCGAACTCAATCGCCTGAACTTTGGTTTCGGATGCCTGCTCAATTTTGCTGATATCTTCAATCGCAATAAGCGGTGGCTTAGGCAGATCTTTTGCGATACCCGACGTGACAGGCTTTGAGTCAGAAATAGCACGGGATAGAGAACATATCCTTCCCAGTTCGGCAACGAGTCTATCGTTCAGATCTTTAGCAATCGCATCTTCTTTTGTGGAACCGGGATTATCTGGGCGGTAATCCCTGAATTCATCGATCACGATCTTATTCGGGGCAACCATCACGGCGAAGTACATGAATAGGCCGACAAGGAAGAAGAGAATTGCGGTGCCGAAGAGCTCAAGAGCCTGTAGGAGAGATAAACTTCCTAGCCAAATAAAGAGGCTTAAAATGACAATCTCCGCCAGAACGGGTTGCGTTGATGACACCGTGTCCTGAGCGATTGCGGGATCTGCCATGGTTGTGGCATTCAGAGCCTCCCTGTATACCCCGGCGTATACACTGATGTAATTCAGGGCGAAGACAGCAACAATCACCATGCATAGCCAGAAGATGGGAGAGCTGGCAATGGAGCGGGCTATTTGCTTTCCCCGGCCGAGTAACCAGGAGATATGGCAATGAGGGTACCAAAAACAGGTGCGGACCCGGATGTAGGTGATCCACAGAAGAAAACGAGCGACCCCGGCATTTTCGTTCCGATTAACCATTATTCGAAACGCTTTCTCGATATTTTTTCGCCGCTGGTAATTATCCGCACATTTTTCGGAGGACTTCTCGCTGGATCGCCAGTACACTGGCATCCATCACCGGTGCACAGTATCTCAGGAAAAGTGTTAGCACCAGATTAAGATTATAAATACTTTTTGTCGGGCACCTGTTGCAGCATACCGCCTGATCATGTCAGCACTGTCCTCCTCTCCAGGCCCGAAAACAGAGCTGAGAAAGGCTGCGGCGGCAGTATGGGCCCGGATTGCCAGGCGTTTGCCGTCACCCGCCCC
>JAHKLN010000117.1 GCA_020854755.1 Methanomicrobiaceae archaeon
CCCCATCCCCTGGCGATTGCCTCCACGATCCACTGGAACGGGACTATCGAGAACAACCGGATCCAGGGTATCGGCGCAGGCTCAAGATTTTATCCGCTGCGCCTGTAGCCGTAAAACGGCCTCATCGGCGTTTTATATGAACATGGGCGGTGAGAATCACCGTCCATAATCATGCCGTATGCCTGCGGCCCCGGACTCATGTGGTTTTGTGCAAATACCTCGAGAGAGGCCGCCTCTATATAGATACAAAATGTATTCAATTGAATACATAAAGTATTCATCTCCCTCCGCCAGGCAAGGCATCCCGTGCCTGCAGGCGGTACGGCCCACCCCATCAGGTCTCCGGCCTGTAGAAGGACCGAATGTACTGCGGGGCGAGATCCAGCGCCAAAACGTCCCGGGGATATCCCCTGGTTCATCCCGTCCTCTATGGCGCGTTTCAGGAGGGGCACCCTCCGCCGGCGGTCCCTCACAACGGCCGAGACGGCGAGATAGAACGGCGCGTCCTGCATGGTGCCAGGTACGCACCGGCGGGGCTACCACCTTCCGGCAGCCTGCAGGTGCCCGGCGGGAGGAGGGGCTACAGGACCGTCTGCAGGGTGGCGGCCGCAAAGACGAGCCCTCCAAGGGACGTGTTGATAGCCGGCAGATACCAGTAGATCCGTTCGATATCGAGCGCCCGGTCGACCAGAAGGAGCAGGGGGATTGCAGGATAGATCAGCACGAGAAAGCTTGCCGGGTGCATGCCGCTTGCGAGGATGACGATTGCGGCAAGGCCGGCCCAGAAGAAGAGGCAGAGGAGGAGAGACGGGCGCTCCTGCAGCGCGACCGCCGTTGTGGTCACGCCTGCAGCCCGGTCATACCCGATATCGGGGATCGCCGAGAAGAGGTGCATGGCAGCGACGTGGAGATAGCCTGCAGCGATCAGGATCAGGGGAGGAAGGATGCCGGAGGCGAGGTAATAGCCGAAGATGCCGGGCATGATGTAGAGCAGGTTGGATGAAAAGTCAAGGATCGGGATCTCCTTGAACCGGAGCGGCGGGGCGCTGTAGAAGAACGAGAGGAAGAGGAAGGAGAGAAAGATCAGCCGCTCTGTCCAGCCGGCCTGCAGCGCCAGAAGCGCCGCGCTGATGCCTGCAGATAGACCTATGAGCAGAAGGAGGTTTCGCCCGTCCGCATCGCGCCATCGGTACTCCCGTACGTCCTTCTTCGGGTTGAACCGATCGGTCTCCTGATCGAAGTAATCGTTCACCCCGTAGATGAAGACGTTTGCCGGCAGGAAGAAGTAGAAGAGATAGAGTGCATACCCGGGGCTGAGGAACGCCTCCCAGGACGGCATGCCGAGCGCGTAGCCGACGACGTAGGTGCCGCCCGTATAAATCCAGAACCTGAACCGCGACACTCGGAGTGCGAGGGAGAGAAGGCTGTCCGGCATCACTCCTCACTCTGCAAAGACGGCATCCGGGGTGCATCGGCCCGGGATCTTCCGGATGGGAGAGCAACGGCGTTGTACAGGGCGGCCGAAACGATCCTCGGGATGGAGGGTTTCACTTTTTTGGCATAGACGATCCGGGGCTGCCGGTAGATCCGGAGCGCCGTCCAGCGGTACATGTCTGATGCGGTCTTCACCGGGATGAGCGAGCGTGTCGGGATTGCGGCAAACCCGTCTTCCGCCATCCCCTGCCACGTGCAATACCTGTGTAGTTGATCGCGGAGAAACCCGTCGAACGCTGCCGGATGCTGCCTGACATGGCTGTACTCAAGGCCGGACAGGCCGAAACGCCCCAGCGCCTCCTGCGGGAAGTAGACCCTCCCGAGCTCCAGATCTTCGGGGATGTCCCTGATGAAGTTGATGTGCTGCATCGCCCGCCCGAGGAGGCGCGCCGCGGGGTATGCATCGACCGGAAGCCGGAGAATCCTTGCCATCATCAGGCCGACGACCTCGGACGACCCGTACAGGTATCCGAGGAGATCCTCTTCCGTCTCGTACTGTCCTGTCGTGATGTCCTGCTCCATGGATCCAAGGAAGGCGTCCGCCCAGCCAGGATCAAACTGCCTCCGCTTCGCAAGAGCGGCAAACCCGTCGATCACCGGATCGCCCGTCGCCTCGCCCGCTGCAGCCCGCCGGTAGGCATCGGTGAACGCATAGAACTCTTCGGTCTGCTGCGGGACGGCGTCGACATAGTCGTCTGCCGTCCGCACAAAACTGTAGAGGACGAAGACGTCGTCCCTGATATGCGGCGGGAAGAAGATCGTGCTGTAGAAATACGTCCTGCTTCCGGCCAGAAAGATCGAAAATATTGTCAGGTCCATGTATCTTCTCCCGATCAGCGATAGGTGCTGCCAAGCTCACGGGCAACGATCTGCGATGAGATCAGGGTCATGGGGACGCCGATGCCCGGATGGGTGTACTGGCCGGTGTAATAGAGATTCTCCACCTTCCTGCTCCGGTGCGCCGGACGCCAGAGGGCGGTCTGCCAGAGCGAGTGCGTGAGGCCGAGCGCCGTGCCGCGATAGGCATTGTAGCGGTCGCGAAAATCATCCAGGGCAAAGATCTTTCTGACCACGACGGCATCGCGAATCCTCTCCCCGGTGCTCTCCTCGAGATGATCCAGGATCCGGCTGTAGAAGCGCTCCCGCAGATCCGGCGAGTCGGTGAGGCCCGGTGCGAGCGGCACGAGAACAAAGAGGGCCTCGCCGTGCTCAGGGGCGGCGGAGGCATCGGTCTTTGAGGGGACGTTGACGTAGTACGACGGGTTTTCCGGCCAGGCGGCATGGGCCGGGTCGAAGACACGGTGAAAGTTCTCTTCCCAGTCTTTATCCAGGAAGAGGGTATGGTGGGCGAGGGCCGGAGTCTTTCTGTCGAGGCCCAGGTAGCACACAAAGGCGGAGGGGGCGATCTCCCGCTTGCTCCAGTATTTCTCCGGATACGTCTGGTGTGCGGGCGGGAGGAGGGCGGTCTCGGAATAAGGGTAATCGGCATTGACCAGGACGATATCGGCATCATAGAACCTCTCCGGGGTGGCGACGCCGGTTGCAGTGCGGCCGTCCACCGGTATCGATACGGCTGGCTCGTTGAAACGGAAGTCGGCACCGCCGTCCCGGGCAAGGCCGTAGATCGCCGAGACGACCCGCCGCATCCCGCCGTCCGGATACCAGACGCCCATGCTGAGATCGATATAGGACATCATGTGGTAGAAGGCCGGCGTGTTCCGGGGGGAGCTGCCCAGGAAGCCCACGGAGTACTGGACGATCCTTCTCGCCTCGTCGCTTGAAAAACGGCGTTTGACGAAGGTTTCCAGGCTCTCGAAGATGCGGAGCTTGGCCCCCTCCAGCAGCAGGCGGCGATCGAGCATATCAAAGATCGACCGGTAGTCCCGGTACAGCATCTCCTGTATGGCAAGGTCATACTTCTCCTTTCCTTCGTCGATGTAGGTCCGAAGCTTCTCCCCGCCGCTCTCCTCGAACGTATCGAACAGGGCAAAGTTCCTGGTAATATCTGCGGCGATATCGACGGTCGGCCCGCCGTCGAAATAGATCCTGTACGACGGGTCGAGACGGGCGAGATCATAGAAATCCTCAGGTGTTTTCCCGAACTCCGCGAAAAACTTCTCATAGACATCCGGCATCAGATACCAAGATGGCCCCATATCGAACGAGTAGCCGCCTTCCCGGTAGGTGCTGGCCCTGCCGCCGGGCTGCTCGTTCTTCTCAAGCACCGTGACGTCAAACCCCTGCCGTGCGAGCAACGCCGCGGCAGAAAGCCCGCCGAATCCCGCCCCCACAATAACCACGTTCATACCCGAGCACCCCCAATCCCGGTCAAAAGGTATGCCATCTACCGGGATTGTCTATATATACCTTCTGCCGAACGCCGTGTGAGCGGTTCCCGGGGATATTTCCGGATTTCGGGCAGCCGGAACGGTGGAAATGCCGGAGATCTATGGTGCAGGCGACATCCCCGGGAAAGAGGGGAACCGGCAGCCCCGTCGTTGCCGGGGAGCAAACGCAGGGACCGCAGGGCCGGCCGGAACGCCTATGCGCCAGGCCGCATGGCCGTCAGATACAGCAGCGCAAGGAGGAGAACCAGACCGATGAAGAAGGGAAGGAGAAATCCCACCCAAAGGAGATACCCGGTCCAGAGCGAGAGGATCAGCAGGAGACTCCCCGCCACCGCCGCCGGTACGGGAGAGCCGGTTGAGAGCCTCCCCTGCGCGATCCGGTACAGTATCCCGGAGTAGAGAGCGCCGGTCAGAAACCAGCCGAAGAAATTGGCTGCCGGTATACCGTAGTAGAGGCCGCCGCCGGGCCATTCCCAGAAGCCTGCATGGACGAGAGCGGGATCCACGGCGAGATCGACGAGAACCAGGAACGCAGCACTCCCGGCGATCAGGCGGAGCGGGGCATTTCCGACAAGATGCGAGGCCGCGGTGAACGATCCGAGCAGCATCGGCAGATAGGCAAACGCCATGGTCCAGGGCACGAGGCTAAATACCCGATACCCGAGGTCGGGGGAGTAGGAGAACTCGCCGTACGGAACGCCGGTGACGATCGCCAGCGCCTCGACGATAACGGGCAGCACGCTGAGGGCGACCAGCAGAAAGAGCCCCGGGGCAGGGCCGAGCCAGCGCAGCAGGGCAAGGTAGGACGGCAGTGCAAGGGCGAGGATGAACAATCCTGAGACGAGAGGGATATCGAGGCCCGTATCGAACCGCACGACAGAATATCCGGCGATAAAGAGCGCGAGCGCGGAGGCGATCAGCACCGCCGTACGGGTAACCCTGATCACGCGGAGGGGTGTCTCCCGGGGCATAAAAGGATGACGCCGGGCGAGAATACCCTGGCCGGAACAGGGCGGATGAGCCATTCAGGGTATATGTGCTGATAATCTAAACATTCCTATGAAAATCGATCCTGTTTGCGAAAGGGGAGGTTTATATTGCTCAATTCTTCACGACTCCATGCATGGCTTTCCTCAGGCTGTCCTGACTGGGGGAGGGGGTCTCCCCCTCCCCGGTCCACTACTCCGGGCCAGCCGCCGGGAAACCGGTCCGGGATACCTGCACTGCATTGATCGGTCTCCGCCGGTTCCGCCGGTGGCGGGGCGCTCTCTTTTGCACCCGTCTCCAACCTGTCTTTTTGCGCTCTGATCGTCGGCGTCGGTATGCTGATGACCGCAGGCGGCAGCGGCCGGCCGTTTGACGCCCGGTTGCCGAACGACCCGGGGATCGTCGCCGTTCATCGATCCGATCGAGATCCCTGCTGGCGCCCGTGAATCCCCAACCCCTCAACGCCCCCCCTCAAGCGGAATATAGGGAAGGAGCGTCAGGAGCTCGGATTTCAGCCGCTCAAATCCGATCCTCTCGAGAAAACGTGCTGTCCTCTCTTTTGGTTCGGCATTATTCTGATAATACTCAAGCAGCCGGTGGACGAGATCCAGTGCATCTTCTCTGGACAGATCCTGCGCAATCACCTTTCCAAGTGACGGCCGTCTCCCGCTGTTTCCACCGAATACAACGGTCCAACCCCTTTTGGTGCCGATGATGCCGATGTCCCGGATATGACTCTCTCCGCAACACCGAAGACATCCCGATACACCGAACTTGAGTTTTGCAGGGAAAGCAACGCCATGATATAACCGTTCCAGTTCGATGCCAAGCTCCATTGAATCCTGGGCGCCGTATTTGCAGACATCCGTACCAAGGCAGGTCTGGACATACTTCACGCATGGAGCAGTCTCTTTCCCGGCAATCGGCCCGAGATCCAAAAAGATCGATTCCAGCTCCTCTTCATGCATGCCGATCAGCATGAACCGTTGGCCGGAAGTGAGTTTCACCATCGGCACCCGGTATTTCCGGGCAACGGCAGCGATCTTTTCGAGGGTTTCGGGAGTGACTACTCCGCCGGGCAAGCGGGTCACGATGGCAAATGTCTTCCCATCCCGCTGAATGATGGCACCTGTATGATGAGCCATGGCCTCTCCTTCACAGCAGTTTGGTCTCTTCAGTCGGTTTCGGTACCTTAACGACCAGTACACGAAATACCGATCCGCTCTCGTTGATCCACCGGTGCGGAATGCGGGCCGGGCTCTCGATCAGGGCATCCCTGCCCACGGTCGCCTTCTCGTCTCCAATCTCAACCGTGCCGACACCTTCCAGCACGTAGAAGATGACGTCTACCGGGGTCACATGTCTCTTCAGTGATTCCCCGGGCTGCAGCGTGATCAGCACCACGACCGCATGGGGGCTTTCGAAGAGCTTTCGTGCATCAACATGATGAGGATTCGGAGAACCTGGTGCTCTTGTTGCATCAACAACCTTCATTCAACCACTCTTCCCACTGTGTCTCAAATATGCAGGATGCCATCTTGAACTCTCCGGTCCTCTCCGTGCTCGTCCGGGACGCATCGGAGAATTACAGGCATTTCAGATGATGAGGCAGCCCGTTTCTGAAATGGAGGGCTCTCCCCGCTCAAATCAATTCGCTCCCCTGCACGGCTTTCAACCGACTATCCTCGCGGGGGGAGGGGTTCCGGGGA